>JAFAGG010000104.1 GCA_023422955.1 Pseudomonadota bacterium
CCAACGCGCTGCTGCGATTCCTCGCCGACAAGCTGCCGGTGTCTCGCTGGCAGCGCGACCTGACCGACTCCACCGTGCTGCGCAACGTCGGCAACGCGTTCGGGCACACGCTGCTCGCCTGGGACGCCTGCCTGCGCGGCCTGGACAAGTTGGAAATCAATACCCAGCGCATGGCGGAAGACCTGGATGCGACCTGGGAATTGCTGGCTGAACCGGTGCAGACCGTGATGCGTCGCTACGGCATTGAAAATCCGTATGAACAGTTGAAGGATCTCACCCGCGGCAAGGGTATCGCCAAAGCAGACCTGCATGCTTTCATCAAGCAACTCGCCATCCCGCAGGATGCCAAGGACAGGTTGCTGGCGATGACGCCTGCCAACTATATCGGCCACGCAGCCAAGCTGGCGCGCCAGATTTAAAGCGCCTTTGGCAGTGCTGGCAAATCCTGCAAGACTTGCCGCGACAATTTAAGGCACAAGCAAGCTCGCAAGTAAGTTTTCACTTACCAAGGTCACGCGTCACAACAGCCCGGTTATGCCGGGCTGTTTGTTTTTCAGGCCTTGGCAGCCCCTGATAGCGCGGGCGAGAGTGTCGGCATATCCTCCACAGCACCTTGCCCTATCGCTTGCTCTGCTTGCTCCGCCCGCGCCGCTTCCCATGCCAGCAAGGCTGCCTTGCGTGACACGCCCCAGCGATAGTGGCTGATTTCACCGCTTTCGCGTATCACGCGATGACAGGGAATCAGATACGCCACGATATTGGCCGCCAGCGCCGTACCCACTGCGCGCTGCGCATTCGGCAGGCCGGCCAGGGCGGCTAGCTGGCTGTACGAAACGATCTTTCCCGGCTCTATGCGCAATAATGCTTCCCACACCTTGAGCTGGAAATTAGTGCCGCGCAGTACGACATGCAGGCGTCCCGCTTGCGGCGTGGCAGGAAATATCTGCGCGCTCCACTTCTGGGCAGTCTCATCGTCATGCTGCAAACTGGCCTTGCTCCATGCCAGAGACAAGCCGGGCGGCAGGCCCGGTTCGGCTTCGCCGAGGAATTCAAAATAACAGATCCCGCGCGGCGTCCAGCCCAAGGCAGCCGGCCCGAAAGGTGTTTCTGCATAGCCATAGCCGATCGTGAGCCCCGCACCTTGCGATTTGTATTCGCCCGGCGTCACGGCTTCGCAACTGACAATCAAGTCATGCAAACGGCTGGGCGTTGACAAGCCGGCAGCGTAGCTGGCGGCCAGCACATCGGCCGATTGGCGCAAGGCCTGCTTGGCATGTTCCTTGGTCAGATATTGCAGAAAGCGCTTGGGCGATACGCCGGCCCATTCGGTAAACAGGCGTTGAAAATGGTGCTCGCTGACGCCGACATGGGCTGCAATATCCGCCAGCGAAGGCTGCTGCAAGGCATGGGCACGGAGGTAGTCGATAGCTTCCGCCACGAGCCGGTAATGCCGGGCGGATTCGCGTGTAGTTTCATTCATGGAAGCGGCCTCCAGAAATGGCAGGAAGGAACAGGACGAACTTCACTGTCAGGCATGCAGCTTAATACCGGGGCGGCACGGATGCCACCCGATTCTTGCGAAAAGTGCGAAGGAAAATGGCTAGCAATCAGCCGGCGGCGGAATTGAAAAACTGAAAAGGGCGCATCCGAAATCCCGGATGCGCCCTTTTCACTGATGTTCCTGATACGCCAGGCAAGCTGAAGGCAAGCGCTTACACCACCGCGCCGTCGTGCTCATCCTTGGGCTTGACCGGCACGATCATGTCTTCGCGCTTGATGCCCAGCCACATGGCCACGGCCGAACCTACGAACACGGAAGAGTAGATGCCGAACAGGATGCCGATGGTCAGCGCCAGCGAGAAATAGAACAGCGTCGGGCCGCCGAAAATCAGCATCGCGAGCACCATGATTTCGGTCGAGCCGTGGGTGATGATGGTGCGTGAAATGGTGCGCGTGATCGCATGGTCGATCACCTGCGGCGTGTCGAGATGATTGAAACGCCGGTCGCGGAAAGTTTCGCGCACGCGGTCGAACACCACCACCGATTCATTGACCGAATACCCCAGCACTGCGAGCGTGGCCGCCAGCACCGTCAGCGAGAATTCCCACTGGAAGAAGGCGAAAAAGCCCAGGATGATGACCACGTCATGCAAGTTGGCGATGATGCTCGCTACCGCGAACTTCCATTCGAAGCGGAAAGCCAGGTAAATCATGATGCCCACGATCACCATCAGCAAGGCCATCACGCCGTCTTCCGCCAACTCCTGCCCCACCTGCGGGCCGACAAATTCCACGCGCTTCAACTGGATAGGCTCGGCGCCGGAAGCATCGGAGCAGGCGTCGCGCGTGCGCGGCTCGCCGGTCGGGCCAGTATCCTGCAACTGGCGATAAGTGCCGTTCTCAGCCTTGCACAATGCCCCGAATACATTCTGCGACACCTGCGCGCTGTTCGCGCCCTCCCTCAGAGGCAGGCGGATCAGCACATCCTGCGCGGTGCCGAAGCTTTGCACCTGGGTATCGGTATATCCCTGCTGCTCAATCGTGGAGCGCACCTTGTCCAGGTCGACCGGCTGGCTATACGTCGCCTCCATCACCGTGCCGCCCGTGAACTCGATCGACAGATGCAGACCGCGTGTGAACAGGAAGAACACCGCCGCCAGAAACACCACGATCGATACCACGTTGAGTATCAGCGCGTGGCGCATGAAGGGTATATCTTTTTTAATGCGGAAAAATTCCATTATTTCCTCTCGTTCCGGCTACCTGTTAGATGGCTGCTCGTCGATCTTATTTTTTCTCGTCCCAGATAGCGCCAATGGATACCTGGGTCAGTTTTTTCTTGCGGCCATACCAGAGGTTGACCATGGCGCGCGCCACCACGACGGCGGAGAACATGGAAGTCAGGATGCCCAGCGTATGGACCACGGCGAAGCCGCGCACCGGCCCGCTGCCGAAGATGAGCAGCGCCAGCGCGGCGATCAGCGTCGTGATGTTCGAATCCACAATCGTGGCCCAGGCGCGTTCGAAACCTGCATGAATCGCCGCCTGCGGCGAAACGCCCGCTCTCAGTTCTTCGCGTATGCGCTCATTGATCAGCACGTTGGCATCGATCGCCATGCCCAGCGTCAGCGCGATGGCGGCAAAACCGGGCAAGGTCAGCGTGGCCTGCAGCAGCGACAGCAGCGCAAACAGCAGCATCAGGTTGACCGCCAGCGCAATCACGCTGAAAGTGCCGAACAGGCGATAGTAAACAATGATGAAGAGAGACATCACCACGAAACCGACGAGCGTGGAAGTGAAGCCCTTGGTAATGTTGTCGGCACCGAGTTGCGGACCGATGGTGCGCTCTTCGACGATTTCCATCGGTGCCGCCAGCGAACCGGCGCGCAGCAGCAGCGCCAGGTCGTTCGATGCCTCGGTGGAACCCATGCCGGTAATCTGGAAGCGCGAACCCAGTTGCTCCTGGATGGTGGCCACCGTCAACACCTCGCCGCGTCCCTTTTCAAACAGCACGATCGCCATCAGCTTGCCCACTCGCTCACGAGTCGCTTCGCGCATGCGGCGGCCACCGTCGCCGTTCAGCTCCACACTCACCGCCGGCTGCTGATATTGGTCGAACGTAGTGCCGGCGCTGGAAATATATTCGCCGGTAATTACCGGATCGCGGTACAGCACCACCGGCGCACCGCGACCGACGCGGAACAATTCCGAACCCAGCGGAATGGCCGCGCTTTCCTCGCTGCCGCGCATGACCGAGTCATCCACCATGCGCACTTCCAGCGTAGCGGTGCGGCCAATGATGTCTTTCGCACGGGTCACGTCCTGCACACCCGGCAACTGGACGACGATGCGGTCCGCGCCCTGGCGCTGGATGATCGGCTCGGCCACGCCTAACTCGTTGACACGCTTGGAAAGGGTGCTGATGTTTTGCTGCACCGCGTTGGAAACGGTTTGACGCAAGTCTTCCGGGCGCAGCGAAGCCACCAGCTTGCCGCCCTCGCCATCCGTCACCTGCTGCAATACCAGTTCCGGCAATTGCGCGGCCAGGAAGCCATGCGCCTGTTCCAGCGTCTGCGTGTCGCGGAAGCGCACTTCTATGCGTTCGCCCTGGCGGCTCAGGCCGGTGTAGCGAACCTTCTTTTCAATCAGGATGCTGCGCACGCTGGATTGCAAACCTTGCAGGCGCTTGTTCAGCACCGCCTCGGTATCGACCTGCATCAGAAAATGCACGCCGCCGCGCAAATCCAGGCCCAGGTACATGGGATAGGCATTTAAAGCTTGCAGCCAGCCCGGCGTGTTAGGCAGAAGGTTGAACGCGACCAGATAGGTTGGATCGGCCGGATCGCGATTCAGCTCGCGCTCCAGCAAAGCTTTGGCTTTGAACTGCGTATCGGTATCGGCAAAACGTGCGCGCACCGTGCCTTGCGCCCCCACTGCCTCGTAAGAGACGCTTTGTGTCGAGACACCATTATTCTGCAGCACTTGCTGTACCCGCTCGGCCAGCGCCGGATCGACCTTGATGGTGGCTTTGGCGCTGCTGATCTGGACAGCAGGCGATTCGCCGAAGAAGTTCGGCAAGGTATACAGCACACCCAGCAGCAAGACGACGACAATGACGAGATACTTCCAGAGGGGATAACGATTCATGGGCTAAGTTTCCATGTGGGCCGCAGGTCTTGCCTGGGAAGGCCGGGTGCGTTCAGTCTTTGCACCCGGCATGCCGATTACAAGGTTTTGATCGTGCCTTTGGGCAGCAAGGTGCCGATTGCGTTCTTCTGGATGATGATTTCCGTGCCATCGGCCACTTCCAGGTTCACATATACGTCGCCGATCTTGTTGATCCTGCCGACAATGCCGCCGGCGGTTACCACTTCATCACCTTTGCCCAGCGCTTGCACCATGGCCTTGTGCTCCTTCTGGCGCTTCATCTGAGGACGAATCATCAGGAAATACAACAGCACGAACATCAGGATGATGGGCAAAAAGCCCATCAGGCCGGCATCGGCAGGCGCGCCGGCTTGGGCGTATGCATTGGAAATCAACACGTTCTTCTCCAGTGGGTCGTTTTAAACAAAGCGGCATTTTAGCATCGGAATGCCGCGGGAATAGGAGCGAGTTATCGGGACGGCAAGCTTGTCGCAGAATAATCTCAATCTGCTCTCAATCCGTCCCGCGCTTGCGGTCTGCATGGAAGCGAGCGACGAATTGCGAGAACTGCCCTTCCTCGATTGCTGCCCGGATTTCCCGCATCAGTTCAAGGTAGTAATGCAGGTTGTGGATGGTATTGAGCTGGGCGCCCAGGATTTCGCCGGCGCGATGCAAATGATGCAAGTAGGCGCGCGAGAAATTGCGGCAGGCATAACAGTCGCAGCTTTCGTCCAGCGGCCGCGGGTCGTCCTTGTAGCGCGCATTCTTGATCTTGACGTCGCCAAAGCGCGTGAACAGCCAGCCGTTGCGCGCATTGCGGGTCGGCATCACGCAGTCGAACATGTCCACGCCATTTGCGACACCCGCCACCAGGTCTTCCGGTGTACCCACGCCCATCAGGTAATGCGGCTTGTCAGCCGGCAGGCGCGGGCCGATGTGCGCCAGCACGCGCAGCATGTCTTCCTTGGGTTCGCCCACCGACAGGCCGCCGATCGCAATGCCGTCGAAGCCGATATCGTTCAGTCCCGCCAGCGATTCGTCGCGCAAGTGCTCGAACATGCCGCCCTGCACGATGCCGAACAAGGCGTTCGGATTTTCACCCTGGTTGAATTCATCGAGCGAGCGCTTGGCCCAGCGCAGCGACATGCGCATCGATTGCGCCGCTTCCTCAATCGTCGCCGGACGGCCGTCGATTTCATACGGCGTGCATTCGTCGAACTGCATCACGATATCGGAATTGAGCGCGCGCTGGATCTGCATCGACACTTCCGGCGACAGGAACAGCTTGTCGCCGTTGATCGGCGATGCGAACTTCACGCCTTCTTCGGTGATCTTGCGCATCGCGCCCAGCGAAAACACCTGGAAGCCGCCGGAGTCGGTCAGGATGGGCTTGTCCCAGCCCATGAAACCATGCAAACCGCCGAACTTGTTCAGGATATCGACGCCGGGACGCAGCCACAAATGAAAGGTATTGCCTAGGATGATCTGCGCATCGATATTATTCAGATCCTGCGGCGACATCGCCTTGACCGAGCCATAGGTGCCGACCGGCATGAAGATGGGCGTTTCGATCACGCCGTGATTGACGGTCACGCGGCCGCGGCGGGCATGGCCATCGGTTTTCAGTAGTTCGAATTTCAGCATGGTTGAATTATCAAGAAAGGCGGCTGACCGTTTTGTTTTATTGGCTAGGACTGGTCACTGCGCGTCAGCAGCATCGCATCGCCGTAACTGAAGAAACGGTAACGCTGCGCGATGGCATGGGCATAGGCACTCCTGATGCGCTCGTAACCGGCGAAGGCCGAGACCAGCATCAGCAGCGTCGATTTCGGCAAGTGAAAATTCGTGATCAGGCGCGTGACGGTCTTGAACCGGTAGCCGGGCGTAATAAAAAGACGCGTGTCGGCGCTGCCGGCGACCAGCTCTCCCGACTGCGACGCCGATTCCAGCGCGCGCATGCTGGTGGTACCCACCGCCACCACGTCCCGGCCGGCTGCCAGCGTGGCCTTTACGGCTTCCACCGTGTCGGCAGCAATCGTGTACCACTCGCTGTGCATGGTGTGCTCGGCCAGGTTTTCGCTGCGCACCGGCTGGAAGGTTCCCGCCCCCACATGCAGCGTAACGAAAGCCGTCTTCACACCCCTGGCGCGCAGGCGCTCCAGCAAGGCGTCGTCGAAATGCAGGCCGGCCGTCGGCGCGGCCCCCCCGCCCGGCTGGCGGGGATAAACGGTCTGGTAACGCGACTCGTCCACCGCATCGGCTTCGTGCTCTATATAAGGCGGCAGCGGCAATCTGCCATGCGCGTCGATCAGCTCGAACACATCGGATGGAAAATGCAGCGTATAGAACTCGCCGGCACGCTCACCCACCGTCACATCGAAGGCATCGGCCAGGCGTATCGTGCTGCCGGCCGGCGGCGACTTGGAGGCGCGTACCTGCGCCAGCACGGTGCGGGTATCCAGCACGCGCTCCACCAGCGCTTCCACCTTGCCGCCGGTGGCCTTGACGCCGTAAAAGCGCGCCTTCAGCACCTTGGTATCGTTGAACACCAGCAGGTCGCCCGGCATCAGCAAGTCGACGATCTCGGCGAAAGCCCGGTCCGCCAGTTGCTGCGGTTCCACGTGCAAAAGACGCGAGGCGCTGCGCTGCGGCAGCGGCACTTGCGCAATCAGCTCCGGCGGCAGTTCGAAATCGAAATCGGAAAGTGAATACATGAATAGAGTGGACCGAAGATCAGGCAGCGGCGGCCGGGCATTGCCAATACAATAAGCAGGCCGCCATGCCTTGCGTCGGTTATGATGCGAATGGCGCAAAGCCGCTATTTTACGCGTTACCGCCCTCTTTAGTCCGCCATGCCTGCCAACGCTGCCAAGAAAGTCGCCACCGAACCTTGTGCCAAACCGCACATCAGTAAGACCGCGGAAAAACTGGCGCGCCTGGGCCTGCGTACCGACATGGACCTGGTGCTGCATCTGCCGCTGCGCTACGAGGATGAAACGCAGATCATCCCGATCAAGGAAGCCGGCTTCATGGCGGGACATCCGTCGCAGGTGGAAGGCGTGGTGACCAGTTGCGACGTGCATTACCGGCCGCGACGCCAGCTGGTGGTCACCATTGAGGATGAGAGCGGGCCGCTGGTGCTGCGCTTTCTGAATTTTTACGGCAGCCAGACCAAGCAGATGGCCGCCGGCACGCGCCTGCGGGTACGCGGCGAAGTGCGTCACGGCTTCTTCGGACCCGAGATGGTCCATCCCGCTTACAAGGTCGTGCTGGCCGGCATGCCGCTGCCTGCCGCGCTGACGCCGGTCTATCCGGCCGGCGAAGGCCTGTCACAAACCCTATTGCGCAAGGCGATCACCGATGCGATGGCGCGCGTGGAGTGGCGCGATACCTTGCCGGACCCGCTACGCCAGTCGCTGAAGCTGATGGCATTCGAGCCGGCCGTGCGGCTGCTGCATAATCCCCCGCCCGATGTGGATGAACATGCGTTGCTGGACCGTTCGCATCCGGCCTGGACACGCATGAAGTTCGATGAATTGCTCGCGCAGCAGTTGTCCCTCAAGCGCGCTCAACTGGCGCGCCGTGCCAAGGGTGCACCGGCGCTGCCGGTAGTGGGAAGCTTGTCGGCCGCCCTGCTTCAAGCACTGCCGTTTTCGCTGACTGCGGCGCAACAGCGCGTGCTGACGGAAATCCAGCAAGACATTGCCGAGCACTGGCCGATGCAGCGTCTGCTGCAGGGCGATGTGGGCAGCGGCAAGACCGTGGTGGCGGCGCTGGCGGCCGCGCAAGCGATAGACAGCGGATACCAAGCCGTGCTGATGGCGCCGACCGAGATCCTGGCCGAACAGCATTTCCGCAAGATCGCCTCCTGGATGGAACCGCTGGGCGTGAAGGTCGCATGGCTGACCGGCAGCCTGAAGAAAAAGGAAAAAACCGACGCGCAGGCTCGCATAGAATCCGGCGAAGCACGGCTGGTGGTCGGCACCCATGCAGTGATCCAGGAGGGCGTGACTTTCGCCAGGCTGGGACTGGCCATCATCGACGAGCAGCATCGCTTCGGCGTCAGCCAGCGCCTGGCCCTGCGCAACAAGGGACAAGGCGCAAACGATCAGGCCGAATCCGTCGTGCCGCATCAACTGATGATGTCGGCCACGCCGATTCCGCGCACGCTGGCCATGACATATTACGCAGACCTGGAAGTCTCAATCATCGACGAATTGCCGCCGGGCCGATCGCCTATCGCCACACGCGTGATCGACCAGGAGCGGCGCGAGGAAGTGATGGAACGCCTGCACGCGGCTGCGCTGGAAGGCCGGCAGGCCTACTGGGTCTGTCCGCTGATCGAGGAATCGGAAGCGCTGCAGTTGCAGACCGCGACCGACACGCATGCCGCGCTGGCCATAGCCCTGCCCGACCTGAACGTGGGCCTGGTGCATGGACGCATGAAGACGGCGGAAAAGCAGCAGGTGATGGATGCTTTCGTGCGCGGCGACATCCATGTGCTGGTTGCCACCACCGTCATCGAAGTAGGCGTGGATGTGCCGAATGCGTCACTGATGGTGATCGAGCATGCCGAGCGTTTCGGCCTGTCGCAGTTGCACCAGCTGCGCGGCCGCGTGGGACGTGGCTCGGCCGCCAGCGTGTGCCTGCTGATGTACCAGGGTCCGCTGGGGCAGATTGCGCGGCAGCGCCTGGCGACCATGCGCGAAACCACGGATGGCTTCGAGATTGCCCGGCGCGACCTGCAACTGCGCGGACCCGGCGAATTTTTAGGAGCACGCCAGTCCGGCCAGGCCATGCTGAGGTTTGCCGATCTTGAAACGGATCAATGGCTGGTCGAGCAGGCGCGCGAAGTTGCCCAGCAATTGCTGCAACACGATACGATCACCGTCAATCTTCATCTGGACCGCTGGCTGGGATCGCGTGAAGACTTCCTCAAGGTATGAACAGGCGCTTCAGTGATGGGCTATGATAGAGCCTGCCAACCAGGATGAACTGCCATGACGCTGACTGAACTGAAATATATCGTTG
>JAFAGG010000036.1 GCA_023422955.1 Pseudomonadota bacterium
ACGAGAAAACGTTAGTCTGGCATTCTTATGGATGTTCATTCGGCTGGACTCCCTGAAATATTTGTTTGGCTGGAACCAACAAGTCTCTCAGACCCAGTTCGAATGAACAACCTATTGAAACATCACACCTAACCCTCCCCTTGAAGGGGAGGGAATGAAATGCGAAGTACTAAGCTATCGCACTTTAGAATCACTGTCCCAAGCACTCTCCACTTGCGCCACCAATCAAGCAAGCAGCTTCCAGTTCAATGTACTGCCCGCATCCAGCGGCACCACGGTGGTTTCGCCCATCGGCAATTCCGCCGGGATAGTCCAGCTTTCCCGTTTCAGCGTCACCTTCTCCGTATTGCGTGGCAAGCCATAGAAATCGGGGCCGTGGAAGCTGGCGAAGCCTTCCAGTTTTTCCAGCGCGCCGGCTTGCTCGAAGGCTTGTGCGTAGAGTTCCATCGCATGCAGCGCGGTGTAACAGCCAGCGCAGCCGCAGGCGTGTTCCTTCATGCCTTTGGGATGGGGCGCGGAATCGGTGCCGAGGAAGAATTTAGGGCTGCCAGAAGTGGCGGCTGCCACCAGCGCTTGGCGATGAATCTCGCGCTTCAGGATGGGCAGGCAGTAGTAATGCGGGCGGATGCCGCCCTTGAAGAGTTCATTGCGGTTATACAGCAGGTGATGAACCGTGATCGTTGCACCCATCGGGCCTTCGGCTTCCTGCACATATTGCGCCGCATCCTTGGTGGTGATGTGTTCCATCACCATCTTCAGTTCCGGCAAGTCCCGGCGCAAAGGGCGCAGGATGCGATCGATGAATACGGCTTCACGGTCGAAGACGTCCACGTCGGGATCGGTGACTTCGCCGTGCAGCAGGAAAGGCATGCCGACTTCCTGCATGGCTTCCAGCGTCTGGTAGCATTTTTTCAGGTCGGTCACACCGGCATCGGAGTTGGTGGTGGCGCCGGCCGGATAAAGCTTGACCGCATGCACCACGCCGCTTTCCTTGGCACGGCGGATTTCTTCCGGCTTGGTGTTATCGGTCAGATACAGCACCATCAAGGGCTCGAAGCGCATGCCCTCTGGGAGTGCAGCAAGTATGCGCTGGCGATAGGCGATGGCTTGTTCGGTCGTCGTCACCGGCGGGCGCAGGTTCGGCATCACGATGGCGCGGGCGAACTGGCGGGCGGTGTCGGGCAATACGCTGGCTAGTGTCGCGCCATCGCGCAGATGAAGATGCCAGTCGTCTGGGCGGGTAAGCGTTAGCGTGTGGGGCATGGAAGATTCAGGCATGGCGGTACTCGGTTGGGAATTGCCCGTATTTTACCCGAGCGCTTTGGAATGCCGATAGCCCGCCTTCCCAAGCGCTGCTTCTGCAAACACGAGGCTTGCCTAAAGACTTGGCACCTTATCAAATCGAGCGCAAGGCTCTGTCGCAAAACGCACGCCACAGACAGCAAGCGGTACGGCAAGACAAGGCAGCGGCAGGCTTCTGATAGGTGCTTTTATTTCAGTGAATAATTTTTGCCAGGAAATCGCGGGCGCGCTCCGATTGCGGCGACTGGAAGAATTCTTCTTTCGAAGCATCTTCGACAATGGCTCCTTGATCCATGAACACCACGCGGTTGGCTACTTTCTGCGCAAATCCCATTTCATGGGTCACGACCATCATGGTCATCCCCTCGTGCGCCAGGCCTGCCATCACATCGAGCACTTCGTTGATCATTTCGGGATCCAGCGCCGAGGTCGGTTCATCGAACAGCATCGCGATGGGATCCATGGACAAAGCGCGGGCAATTGCGACCCGCTGCTGCTGCCCGCCCGACAGTTGGCCGGGGAACTTGTCCTTCTGAGTAAGAAGGCCGACCCGGTCCAGGTACTTCAGCCCTCTTTCCGCCGCTTCGTCTTCGCTGCGCCCCAGCACTTTTACCTGTGCCAGCGTGAGGTTCTGGCGCACCGACAAATGCGGGAACAATTCAAAACTCTGGAACACCATCCCGATGCGAGCGCGCAGCCTGGGCAGATCGGTTTTGGGATCGCCTACGGAAATATCGTTGACCAGGATTTCCCCCTTCTGGAAAGGCTCCAGCCCGTTCACCGTCTTGATGAGCGTGGACTTGCCGGAACCGGAGGGGCCGCATACCACCAGGACATCGCCCTTCTTCACGCTGGTGCTGCAATCATTCAGGACCTGGAAGTTGCCATACCACTTGCTCACGTTTTTCATTTCTATCATGTCTTGTCCTTAGCGAATAATGGCGATGCGCTTTTGCAATCGCTTGGCCAGCGTCGACAACGCGAAGCACATGAGGAAATACACCACGGCCACGAAAGCGTACATTTCAACAATACGGCTGTCGCGCTGCGCAATCTTCACCGCCGCGCCGACAAAGTCCGTCACATTCAGCAGCGACACCAGCGACACGTCCTGGAAAAGGATGATGGTCTGGGTCAGCAAAACCGGCAGCATGTTGCGGAAGGCTTGCGGCAGAACGATGTACTGCATGCTTTGACGGTAGTTCAACCCCAGGGCCGAAGCGGCGTTCACCTGCCCCTTGGGAATGCTTTGTATGCCGGCCCGGACGATCTCGCAGAAGTAGGCGGCTTCGAACATGATGAAGGTGATATAGGCCGACCGATCGGCGCCCATCTGGATGGGCCGCTCCGCTCCCGTGATGGCTTGAAGCGCGACCGGCATCAAAAAGTAAAACCAGAAAATCACCAGCAGCAAAGGAACCGAACGCATCAGGTTAACGTAACCTGCCGCTGCCAGCGCCAGCGGGGTAAAGCGCGACAAGCGTGCCATCGCCAGCAAGGTGCCGAAGAGGATGCCGCCGATGGCCGCAACAACCGTGAGCTGAACCGTGTACTTGAGTCCGCTCAGCAGGTAGGGCCAGGTCCTAGCAATGACGTCGAAATCAAGATCACCCATCATTTTCCTCCTGCGATATAACCAGGCACGGCAGTGGTGCGCTCGATGAAAGCCATCACCCGGTTCGCGGTCATCGCAATCAAGACATAAATGACGGTCGCAGCGCCGAATGCCTCAAAGTACTGAAAGGTCATTTCGCCCATCTCGCGCGTGCGGAAAAACAGCTCAACCAATCCGATTGAATAGGCCACCGAGGTGTTCTTGATCAGATTCATGACCTCCGAGGTCAGCGGCGGGATGATGATGCGGTAAGCCATCGGCAGCAGCACATAACGATAGGCCTGCGCTCTTGTCAGCCCGAGCGCAAAGGCGGCGTAGCTCTGTCCGCGTGGCAGCGACTGGATGCCGGAGCGTACCTGCTCGGCGATGCGGGATGAGGTGAAAAATCCCAGGCAGACAATCGCGGTGACGAACTGGTGATGCGTAGGGTCCAGGCTGGTGACCCAGACTTTGACGGAAGGGATGAGTCCCGGCACGACGAAGTACCAGACAAAAAACTGGACGATCAGGGGAATGTTGCGAAACAGTTCCACATACGCGTTACCCAGCCTGACCACCCAGGGCTTGTCCAGAGTGCGTAGCACGCCGATGACCGAGCCGAGCGCAAAGGCCATGATCCACGCAAAGCATGCGACGCCCAATGTCCACCCCAAGCCGGACAGTAGCATCTGCAACCATGTGCCATCGCCGTCAGGCACCTGTTGCAAGAAAATTCCGATATCCATCTGCGACTCCCCTACCCGTCCCTGCAGCGGGCTCTCTACTCCCAACGTTCAAGCCGCCATAATCGCGGCGGATAAGCATCCAAAAAAAGCCGGATCGGCAATGCTGCCATCCGGCTTTTTTCCAGGAGCACCCGGTTTATACGCCTTTATCGTTAGGATTCTTGAAGGCGTCGCGCAATTCCGGAGACAAGGGGAAGTTCAGGTTGATGCCCTTGGGTGGAATCGGCTGGGTAAACCACTTGGCATAGATCTTTTCCGCTTCGCCGGATTTCATGATCTCGCCGACTGAGGCATCGACCAGTGCCTTGAATGGCTGATCGCCCTTGCGCAGCATCATGCCGTACGGCTCGACGCGCAGCGATTCCTGGATGATTTTGAAGTCGGCGGGCTTGCGTGAATTGGCGATCTGGCCAGCCAGGAGAATGTCATCCATGACAAAGGCTGCAGCACGGTCGTCAGCCATCAGCAGGAAGGATTCTGCATGATCCTTGCCATAGATTTCCCGCACTTTGACGCTCCTGGTTTTCTCGTAGCTTTTGAGCAAAGGAACGGAAGTGGTGCCGGAAGTGGTCGATACCGTTTTGCCATTGAGGTCGGCCAGCGTGTTGATGTTCGAGGCTTTCTTGACCGCCGCCGTCACGTTGACGACAAAATAGGTGGGGCCAAAGGAAACCTGTTGCTGACGCACTTCGGAGTTGGTAGTAGAGCCGCACTCCAGGTCGACGGTACCATTCTGCAGCAACGGTATGCGGTTGCTGGAGGTGACCGGCTGAAGCGCAACTTTCAGGTTCGGCATCTTCAGCTCTTTTTTGACTGCATCAACCACCTTCATGCACAGGTCCATCGCATAACCTATGGGCTGCTGCTTATCATCCAGATAAGAAAAAGGAATGGAAGATTCCCTGTGTCCGATGGTAATCGTCCCTGTATCTTTAATTTTCTTCAGGGTGCCCGTCAATTCCTGTGCCTGTGCGAGTCCCGTAACGAGACTGGCGCCGACCAGTACATAAAGCAATTTTGAATTTTTCATTTGTCGCCTCCTGATGAGAAGCAATAAGCGTATCAAAAGATATGGATTAAAACCCAATACTTTTTTGTTTGCCTACTCTTTCTTGAGTTAAAGCAGAATGCGTTCCTTACCTACGCCCGACTTCTTCAGGCTCGCAATCGCGGACGCATTCTGCCGCCCGATCAAAACACGTTTATGGATACAAGCCACGCATTTCCCGTGCCTGCAACACGCGCGTACATCCCACGATAAAGGCCGCGGTGCGCAGCGACACCTTTTTGTCCTGCGCCAGCTGCCAGACTGAAGCAAAAGCTTCACGCATGATGCGCGTGAGCCGCTGATTGATTTCTTCCTCGGTCCAGAAGAAGCTGGAAAAATCCTGCACCCACTCGAAATAGCTGACCGTCACGCCGCCGGCATTGGCAATCACATCCGGCACGATCAGGATGCCCTTTTGCTGCAGGATATCGTCGGCCGCCGGCGTGGTGGGACCATTTGCGCCTTCCAGGATGATCTTGGCGCGTATCTTGTCCGCGTTCTTTTCCGTGATCTGCTGCTCCAGCGCCGCCGGTATCAGTATGTCGCAATCCAGCCCCCAGAAAGCCTGCCTGTCGTTCAGATGCTCGCCATCGGCATAACCGGCAATCGTGCCATTCGCCTTGGCATACGCCTGCAGTGCGGAAATATCGATGCCGGCTTCGCACACCAGCGTGCTCAAATGGTCTTGCACGGCGATGACTTTCGCGCCCGCTTCGGTAAACAGCTTGGCGGCGGTGCCGCCCACATTGCCGAAACCCTGCACGGCAATACGTGCCCCCTTGATATCCACGCCCTGTCTGGCTGCCGCTTCGCATCCGACGACGAATACACCGCGCCCGGTCGCCTCGCGCCGCCCCAGGCTGCCGCCCAGAGAAATCGGCTTGCCCGTCACCACGCCGGTTGAGGTGCTGCCCTCGTTCATCGAGAAGGTATCCATCATCCAGGCCATCACCTGCTCATTGGTATTCACGTCCGGCGCGGGGATATCTTTGTTCGGTCCGATGATGATGTTGATTTCACTGGTGTAGCGTCGCGTCATGCGCTGCAATTCGGCCTGCGACAGGATTTTCGGATCGACCCGGATGCCGCCCTTGGCGCCGCCATAGGGCACATTCACCACTGCATTCTTCACCGTCATCCACGCTGAAAGCGCCATCACTTCCGACAGCGTGACATCCTGGTGAAAACGCACGCCGCCCTTGCCGGGACCGCGCGATGTATTGTGCTGCACGCGGTAGCCCTCGAAGTGGGCAATGGTGCCGTCGTCGCGCTCGATTGGCACATCGACGATCATGATGCGCTTGGGCCGCTTCAGCGTTTCCACCCAGCGCGCCAGCGACCCAAGATGAGGTGTGACGCGATCGATTTGCTCCAGGTAGCCTTCCCACGGACCCGTGCCGTGAGGAAGCAGATAAGAAGGGATTTCATGATGAGGCTGCATGCGTTCTCCTAGTAAGCTGAGTCAGGCCGATAAGCCAGGGCCAAATCCTGCAAGCGGCTTATGCTTCTCCGCCTGCCAACAAACCTGTGTCTTCATCCTCTGCAGCAGCAGAGGCGGCAACATCGCGCCGCGCTTGCTGGCGCTCCCACATCTGCGCATAGAGTCCGTCCTGCGCCAGCAGTTGCGCATGGGTGCCGCGTTCGACGATGCGCCCCTGGTCCAGCACCAGGATTTGCTCGGCATCCACGATGGTGGACAAGCGATGCGCGATCACCATCGTAGTACGATTACGGGCAATTTCCTTCAGTTGTGCCTGAATCGCCTGCTCCGCGCGGGAATCCAGGGCCGAAGTGGCTTCATCGAATATCAGGATGGCAGGATTTTTCAGCAGCGTGCGCGCAATCGCCACCCGCTGCTTTTCTCCGCCCGACAGCTTCAGGCCGCGCTCTCCCACCATGGTGTCATAGCCATCCGGCAGCGATTCGATGAAGTCATGGATATAGGCGGCCTTGGCGGCGGCAATCACTTCCTCGCGCGCAGCGCCGGGATTGCCGTAAGCAATGTTGTACTCAATCGTATCGTTGAACAGTACCGTGTCCTGCGGCACGATGCCAATCGCATGGCGCAAGGAAGTTTGCGTGACTTCGCGGATATCCTGGCCGTCTATCGTGATGCGGCCGCCATCCACGTCATAAAAACGAAACAGCAGGCGCGACAGCGTGGACTTGCCCGATCCGCTATGGCCGACAACAGCCGTGGTATGGCCGCCGGGAATCGCGAAGTCCACGTCGAACAGGATTTGCCGCTTGGACTCGTAGCTGAAATTCACCTGCGAGAAATGCACTTCGCCCTCGCTGATCTGCAAAGGCTTGGCGCCCGGCGAATCCGCAACTTCGCGATGCTGGTCCAGCAAGGAAAACAGGCGCTCCATATCAGCCAGGCTCTGCTTGATTTCGCGGTAGATCACGCCGAGAAAATTCAGCGGAATATACAACTGAATCATGAAGGCATTCACCAGCACCAGGTCGCCCACCGTCATCGTGCCCTGTATCACGCCCTGCGTGGCGCGCCACAGGATCAGGGTGACAGCGGTTGCAATGATGACCGACTGCCCGGTATTCAGCACCGACAATGAAGTCTGCGATTTGACGGCGGCGGTTTCATAACGTTGCAGGCCCTGGTCGTAACGCTGCGCTTCGTAATCTTCGTTGCCGAAATATTTGACCGTTTCATAGTTGATCAGGGAATCGATGGCCTTCACGTTGGCCTTGGAATCCAGGTCGTTCATGGTGCGCCGGAAGTTGGTGCGCCACTCGGTCACGAAGATGGTGAAGATGATGTAGGTCGTCAGCGCACCTGCGGTAATCACGGAGAACCAGATGTCGTAATTCAGCGCCAGGTAACCGATCACCAGCGTCACTTCGATGATGGTCGGCAGGATGCTATAAAGCGTATAGGACACCAGTGAACCAATGCCGCGTGTGCCGCGCTCGATATCGCGCGTCATGCCGCCGGTCTGGCGATTCAGGTGAAAGCGTAGCGACAGTGCATGCAAATGCCGGAATACCTGTAGCGCGATAGTGCGCACCGCACGTTGCGTCACGCGCGCGAACACGAACTCTCTCAATTCCGTGAAGAGCGTGGTTGCCAGGCGCAATGCACCGTAAGCAATCAGCACTCCGGCCGGCAACACCAGCATGGCACGCGGATCGTCCGGCGCTAGCGTCAGGCTGTCCACCAATTCCTTCAGCACGATGGGCACGCCGACATTGGCGAATTTTGCGCCGATCAGGAAAAGCAGCGCCAGTATCACGCGCCACTTGTAGTTCCAGAGATAAGGCAGCAAGGTCTTGAGCGTGGCCCAGTCGTTGCGGGTGCCCTGGTTGGTGGCGGGTTCGGCGTAGTGAGAAGAATGACGGCGCATGAAGGAGAAAGGATGACAAATGATTTATGCTTGGAGCTACGATTGTAGCCATTAAAAGAAATTCACCAAGGAGTCCGCAAAGTGACTGACAAGACCAAGCGTGCAGCAACCCAGTTGCCGGACGGCATGCCGCAATTGCGCGTCATGCCCCAGCCCGCCGATGCCAACATTTATGGCGATGTCTTCGGCGGATGGATCATGGCCCAGGTGGATCTGGCAGGCTCCATTCCCGCCGCTCGGCGTGCCAATGGGCGCGTGGCCACGGTCGCCGTGAACTCTTTCGTGTTCAAGCAGCCGGTATTTGTCGGTGATTTGCTATCGCTGTATGCCCACATTGAAAAGGTAGGCAATACTTCGCTGACCGTGAATGTGGAAGTCTATGCCGAGCGCAATCGCCTGCAAACCGAAGTAGTAAAAGTCACGGAAGCAACCCTGACTTATGTGGCGACCGATGAAAGCCGGCGCCCGCGCCACTTGCCACCGCTTACGCCAGGCTCGGACTTTACAGCCTGATCTACAAGGCTAGCAAGACCATCGCAAGCAGCCCTCAGGCTGCCTGCGATGCCTGCTCCGTTTGCTCTTCGCGCAAAGCACGCCGCAGGATCTTGCCGACATTGGATTTCGGCAGGTCTTGCCGGAACTCGATGTACTTGGGCTTCTTGTAGCCGGTCAACTGCTCCCGGCAATAGGCCTTCAGCTGTGCCAGCGTGAGATCCGGATCGCGCCGCACCACGAACAGCTTCACCGCCTCGCCGGCGACTTCATCCGGCACGCCTATGCATGCGCATTCCAGCACGCCGGGATGAGCGGATACCACTGACTCCACCTCGCTGGGATAAACATTGAAACCGGAAACCAGGATCATGTCCTTCTTGCGGTCCACGATTCTTATATAACCACTCTCATCCATGATGCCGATGTCGCCAGTGCACAGGAATCCATCCGCCGTCATCACCTTGGCCGTTTCATCGGGACGTTTCCAGTAACCCGCCATCACTTGCGGCCCGCGGATTGCAATCTCGCCGCGCTCACCAACCGGCACCGGCTGGCCTTGATGATCGAGAATGGCGATCTCGGTGGAGGGCATGGGAAGGCCGATGGTGCCGGTGAATTCGGTATTGGTGCCGGGATTGCAAGCAGCGACCGGCGAGGTCTCCGACAATCCATAGCCTTCGATGATCACGCTGCCGGTCAGCTTGTGCCAGCGCTCGTTCACGCTGGGCTGCACTGCCATGCCGCCGCCCAGGCTGATTTTCAGGCGCGAGAAATCAAGTCGCGCAAACTCGGGAGAGTTGAGCAGAGCGTTGTACAAGGTGCTGACGGCAGGCAGCATATGGCATTCATACTTGGCGAGCACCTTGACGAAACCCTTGGTGTCGCGCGGATTCGGAATCAGGATATTCAGCGCACCGGCACGCATGCCCAGTAATGCGCAGGAAGTCAGCGCGAAGATATGGTAGAGCGGCAGTGCGCATACGATATGCAACTGCCGCACACGGGGCGGCTTGAGCAGGCAGGGTTGCAGCCATGCGTCAGTCTGCAGCACATTGGCCACCATGTTGCGATGCGTGAGCATGGCCCCCTTGGGCACGCCGGTCGTGCCGCCCGTGTATTGCAGAAAGGCGATATCTTCGGGACCCAGATCGGCCGGACGAAACATCATCCTGGCGCCTTGTTTCAGCGCGTCGTTAAAGGCAATGGCCGTGGGTAGCGTATAGGGCGGCACCATCTTCCTGACACGGCGCACTACCAGATTGACCAGTGCGCCCTTCATGGTGCCCAGCATATCTCCCATGCTGGCAATGACGATATGCTTGACTCGCGTGTGCGAAACTACTTCCTGCAACACGGCGGCAAAGTTTTCCAGGATGATGATGGCCTCTGCGCCCGAGTCCGCCAGCTGATCTTGCAACTCGCGCGAAGTGTAGAGAGGATTGATATTGACCACGACATAACCGGCGCGTAGGGCGGCTGCCATCGCAATCGGATATTGCAGCACGTTGGGCATCATCAAGGCCACGCGCGCGCCCTTGGCCAAACCACAGCTTTGCAGGTAAGCGCCTAGATGATGCGACAGGCGATCGAGCTCGCCATAGGTCAGGGCACGATCCATGCAAACGAAAGCTGGCGATTCCGCATACTGGCGGAAAGAGCCTTCGAGCAAATGCACCAGCGATGGGTAAGGCGTGCAGTCAATGTCGGCGGGCACGCCGTCCGGATAGGATTTGAGCCAGAATTTCTCCACCTTGTCTCCCACTTCTTGTCATGTTTTGTACAGCGAGGATGAAGGTAGTGTACTGCCTAATCGGCAATGCGTGTATCGACTCCCGATCTCGTTACGGCATTAGCGGCACTGCAGCCGCCTGCTTACTGCTCAGCGCTCGCCAGTCGTGACGTCCCCTCGCCACCCAGCTCAGCCAGCACCTGATGGCGCTCGTCCTTGGACAAAGCCGCCAGCTTGCGCACCTTATGGAAGAAGGCCGGGAAATCCTTTTCTTGCTTGAGCAGTGCCCGGAATCCCGGGACCAGGTCATGATAGGTTGCGATCGAAGCAAGGTGGGCATTGGATATGGGCTGCTCGAACCAGCGATCGTAACCCGCATGCCCGTGCCAGCGCTGCGTCTTGATGATCTGGTATTCGTCTTTCAATACCTGGAATACCTGCTGCTTGCGCTCACGTTTTTCCATAACGCTTAGATCACTGGCATAGATTGCTTCCAATGCTGCGCGATGCCTCATGAGCAGCTCGACAAAATCTTTTTTGCGGCCAACCCGTTCCGCATATTTGCGACGCGCTTCGGAATCGCCAGAGGCAGCAATCCAGCGATCCAGACTTTCTTCCTCGACTGCCACGGCAAACGATTCATTGAACTGGGAATCGTTCTTGGCATAGACCACTTGATGCGCGAGTTCGTGAAATACCAGGCGCGCCACTTCGCCATCGGAATAATTGATGAAAGTGGAAAGCACTGGATCATCGAACCATCCCAGCGTCGAGTAGGCCGGCACGCCATCGATCTGCACGTCATATCCCTGCTGCCGCAGTTTGTCGGCAAATTTCTTGGCTTCATGCTTGCTGTAATAGCCGCGATATTTCACGCAACCGGCCACTGGAAAACACCAGTTGATCGGCTCCATGTCGAACTCGGGCGTCGCCACCACATTCCATAAGGCATAGGGGCGGCCCAGGTCCGCGTAACTGGTGTAACTGGCATTGTCAGGCAGGCCCAATTCGTCAGCGGCAAAGCGGCGGATATCCTTCACGCGCGCCAGCTTGGCTTTTAATTCATCATCGGCCGTGGGATCGGATAACCAGGTATCGATGGGACGCGCTGCCGACATCAAAGAGAACTGACCGTGAGCCGCTTGCAGGTAATAACTGAATTGCCCGCATCCTGCCACCATGACCATTACGGCACCTGCCACTATTACTCGCCATTTCATTTTCATGCTGCTATCGCCCCGTTGATACTATGACTCATGCCCGCGCTGCGCGAGAGAAGTACGCCGCCATAGTTTTATGGAAGTACGTTTGCATTGAGAAATTTACTTACAGAAAGTTCCTGGACGACAGCAAGCAATGCTGCATTGAAGCGCTATATTGCAGCGTACTGCCTCGCACGTCGACTTCATTATTGATTCATCATTGAAAAATACGCATGGGAAGCGAGCAGAAAAAGAAAGAAGCGTCTGAGCTTTTTCACTTTTCGCTACCAGGCAAAAGATTGAACTAATGAAGGGGCACTTGTCAGGTAAACTCATCCTTTGTCAGGGAAGACCCGATTCGTTAAAGGGGAGAAGCCGAAATGAAATTGCTGGAACCCATAGTCAGCTTTCAGGCCGAATTGCAAAAGATTCGGCGCGATATCCATGCACACCCGGAATTGCGCTATGAAGAATTCCGCACTGCCGACCTCATTGCCCAGCAACTGGAAAGCTGGGGCATTCCTATAGCGCGAGGTCTTGGCGGCACCGGGGTTGTCGGCACAATCAAAAATGGGCAAAGCACCAAGTCCATCGGCCTGCGCGCCGACATGGATGCACTGCCGGTCCAGGAACTCAACACCTTTCCCCATGCGTCGCGCCATCCCGGAAAAATGCACGCCTGCGGCCATGATGGCCATGTCGCGATGCTGCTGGGCGCTGCACATCATTTGTCACGCAACCGGAGTTTCGATGGCACCGTTCATCTGATCTTTCAACCGGCGGAAGAAAGCGGCGGCGGCGCCAAGCGCATGATGGATGAAGGATTGTTCACGCAGTTTCCCATGGATGCGGTCTTCAGCATGCATAACTGGCCAGGCATGCCGGCCGGCGCTTTCGGTGTTCGAACCGGCCCCCTGATGGCGTCATCGAACGAATTCGAGATCACTATACGCGGCAAAGGCTGTCATGCGGCCCAGCCGCACAAAGGCATAGACCCCATCCTGGTTGCGATCCAGATTGCGCAGAGCTGGCAAACCATCGTCAGCCGCAACCGCAACCCGATAGATGCCGTTGCGCTATCGATCACGCAAATCCACGCTGGCAGCGCGACCAATATCATTCCGGATGAAGCACGCATGGTGGGCACGGTGCGCACCTTCGATCTGGGTGTGCTGGACATGGTGGAGAAGCGCATGGGCGAGATTGCCGAACATACGGCAGCTGCTTTCAACGCGAGCGTGAATTTCAACTTCCAGCGCACTTACCCGCCGCTGATCAACCATCCGAAGGAAACGGAATTCGCGATTGGCGTCATGCAATCGGTAGTGGGCGAAGAGAACGTCGATATCAATACGGAGCCCACCATGGGCGCCGAGGATTTCGCCTTCATGCTGCAGGAAAAGCCGGGATGCTATGTCTTCATCGGCAATGGCGAAGGTGCGCATCGCACGGAAGGACATGGCCTGGGACCTTGCAATCTGCACAATCCCAGTTATGAC
>JAFAGG010000061.1 GCA_023422955.1 Pseudomonadota bacterium
GGGTGAGTAGACCGTGGGAATTTCACCCACGGCCCCTCGCAGAACCGGACGTGAACCTCTCAGCTCATCCGGCTCCCATCATCCAGCCTTTGGCAAACACCCCAGCTTCCAATGCCAGAAGGCATGAGGAAACTTCTGCGCAAGCCGCCCGAGAGCGTGGCCAGCCCGAGTCTTATGCCGAGCCAGTTGCTTGTACTTGCGCATCATCCAGCGCGTCAGATAAGCATTCAAGTGTTTCCACACGACCGACATTGCCGATTCATAGAATCGGCCGTAATACTGATGCCAGCCCCGCAGGATCGGATTAAACATGGCCGACAGATCGGTCAGGCTCTTGTCACATTTCAGCTGAAGGTGCCAGCCCCTTATGGTTTGCCGCATTGCCTTGAGGGCGTCACGGCTGACCGCTGGAGCAAAGTTCACATAGACCCGACCGTACTTGTCCACCGCCTTGCGGGGGCGGAAGCTATAGCCAAGAAACGTAAACTGCACACACGGGAATTCTCCCTGCCGATTGACATCCTTGCAGTACACAATCCGTGTCTTATCCGGATGCAGCTCAAGCCCACACTGTCGGAAGCGCTCGCCGATCCTTTCCAGCGCCAATCTGGCCTGCGCCAGGCTGCGGCAGTGGATCACCCCATCGTCAGCATAGCGGCAGAACCGCACGCTTCGAAGATGCTTTGCAACCCACATGTCAAAGGCGTAGTGCAGAAATAGATTGGCCAGCAACGGACTGACGACACCCCCTTGCGGCGTTCCGCGCGTGCGTTCTACCAACTGCCCATCGGGCATTTGCATCGGCGCTGTCAGCCAACGCTCGACATACAACAACACCCATGGCGTTTGACAGTGCTTCCTGAGTGCTCGCATGAGCAAATCATGTTCGATGTTATCAAAGAGCCCCTTGATATCGAACTCGATCACCCAGTCATATTCCCAGCTGCGCCGCCTCACCATGGCAATCGCATCGTGCGCTGAGCGCCCGGGACGGTAACCATAGGAATTGGCATGGAACACCGGGTCAATGACCGGCTCCAGTAGTTGCTTGACTACCGTTTGCGCGACCCTGTCCGCCACCGTCGGTATTCCCAGCATCCGCACTCCACCAGACTTCTTTGGAATGGGAACGCCTTTGACCGGTGGCGGAAAGTAGCTGCCAGAACACAGGCGGTTCCACAGCTTGTACAGGTTGCCGCTCAGGTTGGCATCGAATTGCTCCAGCGATTCACGGTCTATGCCCGCAGATCCTCTGTTTGCTTTAACACTTTGATACGCTTCCCAGACTAGCGCCTTGGGAATGTCATATGGCTTGGTCATTGTATTGCGCTCCTCCCGCTCGCGCGGTTGGCGCACCACAATGCCGGGATGACGCAGCCCCTTCGCTCCACCGCCATTACAGCGGCTTCAACACTACTACGAGCTGCTCCGCCCCTTGGTGGCGCATCGCTACTATCAGCCTTGCCTTTCGGGCTTGTACCTTTCGCTTTGCATCGCCACCGAAGGTTCCCGCAGTTCCGCGTAAGAGCCCGAATCAGGATCACGCTGCCTCTATGCCGGACACCATCTGGCCCGTAAGCAGGTAACGGCCAGACTAATCCTGGAGCAACATCACTCCCCAGTTTTGATATCGTCTGAGTACTTTCGACACTTGAACGGCAGTTCACGGTTGTTCGTCTTCCTGATCCACACCTGACGTCTTCTGACGCCTTTTCCATAACGCTCACGACCCTGGCTTTTGGCCAACGCCGCTTATGGTGGTTTGCAACCCGCTCCTGCAAGCCGATTGCGAGGGGCCATACCCTCATCTCTTACGCCGCTTGCTGCGGCACACTAAAATCGGACACCCAAAGCTGGTTGGGACGACTGGCCTTGAATTGCCGGTTGACGTGGTCCAGTGGACAAGGTGCTGCCGTATCAGGTGTTGTGGTGCGAACCTTCTTGCCTCGTCGAACACCCTGAAGTCCCAGACGCCGCATTAGTCGTTCGACCGTGCAGCGTGCGACTGCTTGTTTCTCACGATGTAGCTGCCGCCAGACCTTGTCTGCTCCGTAGACCTTTCTGTTGGCTTCCCAGACCCGGGCAATTTCGGGCATCAGCCGTGCATCACGCCTGGCGCGTGCACACAGCAATTCCGGATTCCTTTGTTGCGCTGCATAGCGCCAATAGCCTGACGGGGCAATCTGCAAGACTTTGCAAAGTGGCTCGACCCCGTAAGCCTGGCGATGCCGGTCAATGAATTGCCTTATGACTTGAATCGGCGGTCGAGCTCCGCCTGGGCGAAAAACGCGCTGGCCACCTTCAGGATTTCATTGGCCTTGCGCAGTTCCTTTACTTCCCGTTCCAGTTCCTTGAGTCGTTCCCGCTCGGTAGCCGTAACACCGTCGCGCTGACCGCTTTCCACCTCGTGCTTGCGTACCCAGTCGTTCAGGGTTTGTGGCACACAGCCAATCTTCGGCGCTATGGATTCGATGGCGGCCCATAGCGATGAATATTCGCCGCGGTGCTCCAGCACCATGCGAACCGCTCGTTCACGTACTTCAGGGGAAAACTTATTGGATTTCTTCATGGCTCCATTCTCTCAGATTAAGGAGCCTCCACAAATCCCGGGGCGCTTCAGTCTCATTATTACCTGAGATTCGAGTGGTCGTCGAAAGAATTACGGGGCGTCCAACAACAGATTTCTCCACGTTGGAAGAGGGATTAAAGCAAGCTGAACTTGCTGTTTCTAACCGTATAGTAGAGCTTGAGGAAAAACTTACTCTTCGCGTTTCTATAACTTCTGAATTAGACCAATACGAACGCGAATTCGTGCTCCATTCACAGCGTACTTCGGAACTGCAGGAAATTAACAATAAAGCGGATGCCATAAAGAGCACCATAGTAGAGATCGGCAAGGTGCGTGATACTGCAAAGTTTGTTGCTGCAGTAGCATCCGATGTTCGGTCTAAGATTGTACGCGAGGTTTTTAGTGGCTCCCTTAATGCTGTATGGCGTGATCTTTTTGTAAGACTAGCGCCTAGTGAGCAGTTCATTCCTCAATTCCGGCTTCCCTCACAAGATGAGGGTAAAGTGGAGGCAGTATTAGAAACATTACATAAATCCGGCCTTCCTGGTGGTTCACCAGGGACGATGCTAAGTCAAGGCAATTTGAATACAGCGGCACTGACCCTATTTTTAGCCTTGCATCTTTCAGTTCCATCTCAACTTCCTTGGCTGGTGCTCGATGATCCAGTCCAATCAATGGATGATTTACACGTTGCACAGTTCGCCGCCTTACTTCGAACCCTCTCTAAAGGGCTTGGCAAGCAAATTGTGGTGGCCGTACATGAACGCGCTTTGTTTGATTATTTAACTTTGGAATTGAGCCCTGCATTTGCTGGCGACAGCCTTTTGGCGGTCGAGATTAGCCGAAATTTCGACGGTGAAACGATTGCAGACCCCCGGTTCTTCGAGTTCGAAGTAGACAAGGCTGTAGCTGCCTAGATCAACGTACTACCCACCCATACCCACCTCAAAAAAAGGCCTAACCCCATATAAGGTTAGGCCTTTATATTTGCCGTGAGCCTAAAAATAGGCCGATAGCATTAACTATGTCATTTTTGGAGCAAGTAAGTGTCGTTTGGAGCACTTACTTTGTCACTTTACGGCTACACAAAAATCACACGTCAATATTCCCCGCCTGCAGCGCATTGGCCTCGATGAATGCACGACGTGGTTCGACATCATCGCCCATCAGCGTGGTGAAGATCTGGTCGGCGGCAATCGCGTCTTCGATCTGCACTTTCAGCAAACGGCGCACGCTTGGGTCCATGGTGGTTTCCCACAGCTGCTCGGGGTTCATTTCGCCCAGGCCCTTGTAGCGTTGCCTGCTGACGCCGCGTTCGGCTTCTTCGCGCAGCCATTTCATGGCTTGCTGGAAGTCGGCGATGGCGATTTCCTTGATTTTTTCGCCGGTGCCGCGACGCACCAGGGCACCTTCGCCGATCAGGCCTTTGAAGGTCGCTGCCGCACCCGACAGCGTAGTGTAATCGACGCTTTGCAGGAATTCGGCATCAATACTGCTGACTTTCAGGTTGCCATGATGACGGCGCTCGATACGCAGCAAATGCTTGTCCGACAGTTCATCGGTTTTGACCAGGGCCCTGACGCTGGGATCGTTGATGGCGGCAGTCAGCTTCTGTGCCGACTCTTCTGCCACTTCCAGGTTATCGAGATTCAACGTGACGCCCCTTACGATAGCCAGCAGCGCTGCATCATCGATGGCGCGTGTTAAGCGCATGATGATGGCATTGGCCGTGTTGTACTGGCGTACCAGTTCTGCCAGAGCTTCGCCGTTGATCGGCTGCGCGCCTTCGCTGGGAACCAGCGCGGCATCCTGCAGCGCAATCTGCATCATGTATTGCGCTTCTTCGAGATCGTCTTTCAGATAACGCTCGTCACGACCTGCTTTGACTTTGTACAGCGGCGGCTGCGCGATGTAGATGTGGCCGCGTTCGACCAGTTGCGGCATCTGGCGATACAGCAGGGTCAGCAGCAGCGTGCGGATATGCGCGCCATCAACGTCGGCGTCGGTCATGATGATGATGCGGTGGTAGCGCAGCTTGTCGATGTTGAATTCATCCGCGCCGATCGAGGTGCCCAGCGTTGCAATCAGGGTGGTGATCTGTTCGGAAGCCAGCATCTTTTCGAAGCGCGCCTTCTCTACGTTCAGCACCTTGCCGCGCAATGGCAGGATTGCCTGGAACTTGCGGTCGCGGCCCTGCTTGGCGGAGCCGCCTGCGGAGTCGCCCTCGACGATGTAGAGCTCCGACAAGGCCGGGTCTTTTTCCTGGCAGTCGGCGAGTTTCGACGACAGGCCCAGGCCGTCCATCACGCCTTTGCGGCGAGTCAGTTCACGCGCCTTGCGCGCTGCTTCGCGGGCACGGGCCGCTTCCACGATCTTGCCGCAGATGAGCTTGGCATCGTTGGGCTTTTCCATCAGGAAGTCGGTCAGCGTCTTGGCCACGATTTCTTCCACCGGGCCGCGTACTTCGCTGGATACCAGCTTGTCCTTGGTCTGCGAGCTGAACTTGGGCTCGGGCACTTTTACCGACAGTACGCAGGTCAGGCCTTCGCGCATGTCGTCGCCGGCCACTTCCACTTTCGCCTTTTTGGCGAAATCATGTTCTTCGAGATACTTGTTGATGACGCGTGTCATCGCCGCGCGCAGGCCGGTCAGGTGAGTGCCGCCATCGCGTTGCGGAATATTGTTGGTGAAGCACAGTACCTGTTCGTTATAGGCATCGTTCCACTGCATCGAAACGTCCACGGTGATGTTGGTGCCGTGATCGGACATGCGCTCGCCGGTGGCCTGGAAAATCGTCGGGTGCAGCACGTTCTTGGCGCGGTTGATATATTCCACGAAGCCGCGCGTGCCGCCTTCGAATGCAAAGTCTTCTTCCTTGCCGGTGCGCTGGTCGCTGAGCTTGATATGCACGCCATTGTTCAGGAAGGACAGTTCGCGGATGCGCTTGGCGAGTATGTCGTAGTGAAATTCGATATTGGTGAAGATGGCTTCATCGGCCCAGAAATGCACTTCGGTGCCGCGCTTGTCGGTGTCGCCGACGACCTTGATCGGCGAAGCTTCAATGCCATCCCTGACTTCGATCTCGCGGTTTTGCGGAATGCCGCGCGAGAATTCCATGTAATGCTGCTTGCCGTTGCGACGTATGGTCAGCTTCAGCAGCTTGGACAGCGCATTCACGCAGGACACGCCCACGCCATGCAGACCGCCGGAAACCTTGTAGGAGTTCTGGTCGAACTTGCCGCCGGCATGCAGCTCGGTCATCACGATTTCAGCGGCACTGCGCTTGGGTTCGTGCTTGTCGTCCCATTTGATGTCCACCGGAATGCCGCGGCCATTGTCGGTGATCGAAATGGAATTGTCGGCATGAATGGTGACGTGGATTTCGGTGCAGTGGCCAGCCAGCGCCTCGTCGATGGAATTGTCCAGCACCTCGAATACGAGATGATGCAGACCGGTGCCGTCGGACGTGTCGCCGATATACATGCCGGGGCGCTTGCGCACCGCTTCCAGGCCTTCCAGGATCTGGATGGAGGAGGCGCCGTATTCAGGGGACTGCGCGGGAGTTTGCGACGGGTCGGGTTTTTCGAGAGGAATTGCAGACATGGCTACCTTCTAAAAGAACGGGAACTGCTTTAAAAAATCTCTTGTTCGAATGATTTGCCTGGCAAACTCATTCATTCCCTCCCCTTCAAGGGGAGAGTTAGGTGGGGATGGGTCATTTCAATTGCAAAAGAAACCCATCCCCATCCCCGCCTTCCCCTTGAAGGGGAAGGAGTTTTTCACCTTATTTTTCGCGTTCCAAATGCTCTATTCGTAACGCGGGGCCGAAACCCGGCCCCTCTGTGCTTCACTGGCGCGGACTTAAATCCGCATCGGCATCACGACATACTTGAAGTCGGCATTGTCGGGAATCGTGATCAATGCCGAAGAGTTGGCATCGCCCAGGGCAATGTTGATGTTGTCGCACTTCAGGTTATTCAATACATCGAGCAGGTAGGTCACGTTGAAGCCGATATCCACGCTGTCGCCGCCATAATCGATTTCGATTTCTTCTACCGCTTCTTCCTGGTCCGCATTGGTGGAACTGATTTTCAGGCTGCCCGGCGCAATCACGCAGCGCACGCCCTTGAATTTATCGCTGGTCATGATCGCGGCGCGCTGCAGCGAGCGCAGCAGCTGGTCGCGGTCTATGGTCACGCTGTTGCGATAACCCTTGGGCACCACGCGCACGTAGTCCGGGAACTTGCCTTCCACGAGCTTGGAAATCAGCTCGATATTGGAGAAATTCAGTTTGACCTGGTTGGGCGCAATCCGCACTTCCACCGGCTCATCGCTGTCATCCAGCAAGCGCTGCAGTTCGAGGATGGTCTTGCGCGGGATGATCACTTCCTGGCGCGCGAATTCCTGCTCGGTCTCTACCTGGCAGAAAGCCAGGCGGTGACCGTCGGTTGCCACCGCGATCACATTGGCGCCATCCACCACCAGCAGCATGCCGTTCAGGTAATAGCGGATATCCTGCTGGGCCATTGCAAAATGCACCATGTTGAACAGGTGCTTCAGGGTCTTTTGCGGCAGGCTGAAGGTGGCGTTGTAATGTTCGGCTTGCGCCACTGTCGGAAACTCTTCGGCGGCCAGGGTTTGCAAGGCAAAACGCGACTTGCCGGCTTGTACCGTCATGCGTTTGTTGGACAGCGTCAGGGACACATCGTTCCCTTCCGGCAAAGCGCGCAGAATGTCCAGCAGCTTGCGCGCGGCCACCGTGGTAGCCGTGACTTCGCTACCGCTGCCGACATCGGCGTGGGTAGTGATTTGCACTTCGATGTCGGTAGACAGGAAGGAAACCTTTTCACCATCCTTGCGAATGAGGATATTGGCCAGAATCGGCAAAGTGTGCCGACGCTCGACAATACCGCTCACGATCTGCAGCGGTCGGAGTAGCGCGTCTCTGTGGGTTTTGACCAATTGCATAATTTTCCCTTGCTTTATTAGTAGTTTATGAACATGGCCCCTGTCTTCCTCCCGGGGCTAGCCATTCCTTCTGCCACGGCTCCCAAACTGTGCATTGTAACAAGCCGGCTTGCGCCATTCTGAGGGGATGGCCCTGATCAGCCTTTCAGCGTCTGCTCCAGCACATGCAGCTCGTGGTTCAATTCCGGACTCTTGGCCCGGTCTCCCGCGATCTTGCGCACTGCATGCAAGACCGTGGTGTGGTCGCGACCGCCGAACAATTCGCCGATTTCCGGCAAGCTCTTCTGCGTCAATTCCTTGGCCAGGTACATCGCAATCTGGCGCGGCCGCGCAATGTTCGCCGGACGCTTCTTGGAATACATGTCGGCGACCTTGATGTTGAAAAAGTCGGCCACGGTCTTCTGAATGTTTTCCACCGAAATCTGGCGGTTCTGCACTGACAGCAGGTCTTTCAGCGCTTCCTTCACCACGTCGATGGTGATGTCCTTGCCGTGAAAGCGCGAGTACGCCAGGATCTTGCGCAGCGCGCCTTCCAGTTCGCGCACGTTGGAACGCAGGTGCTTGGCGACGAAAAACGCCACGTCATCCGACAGGTGCACGCCTTCCTGCTGCGCTTTTTTCAGCAGGATCGCCACCCGCATTTCCAGCTCGGGCGGCTCGACCGCGACCGTCAGGCCGGAGTCGAAGCGGGAAATCAGGCGGTCATCCATGCCGGTGATTTCCTTGGGATAGGTATCGCTGGTGATGATGATCTGCTTCTTGGCAGCAATCAGCGCTTCGAACGCATAAAAGAATTCTTCCTGGGTGCGGCTCTTGCCGCCGAAGAATTGAATATCGTCGATCAGCAGCAAATCCAGCGAATGGTAATAACGCTTGAACTCATCGAAACCCTTGCGCTGGTAAGCATTCACTACGTCGCGAACATATTGTTCTGCGTGGATGTAGCGAATCTTGACGTTCGGATTCTCGCCCAGCACATGGTTGCCGATGGCATGCACCAAATGGGTCTTGCCCAGTCCCACGCCGCCGTACAGGAACAGCGGGTTATACGAACTGCCGGGATTGCTGGCGACCTGGATGGCGGCAGCGCGGGCCAACTGGTTGGCCTTGCCGGTCACGAAACTCTCGAAAGTCAGCGCGGGATTGACGCGGCTTTGCTCGCGCCGGGCATTCAAATCCGTATGGTCGGCCGGGTGCGGGGCCAGCATTTCGCCGGCATCCGCAGCCGTCGCGTTCCCGGCGGCCCCATTGGGAACGGGCGCGGCCGGCGCTGACTTCTTGTTTGCGTTGCCACGCGGGTCCAGCACGAATTGCACATCGATCGGTTCCTCCCAATACTGGGAGGCCAGCGTGATGATGCGGTTGGCGAACTGGGTTTTCACCCAGTCCAGCTTGAAGCGGTTAGGCGCGGCAATGCGCAAGCGTCCATTCTCGAAGTCCAGCGGCAGCAGCGGCTTGATCCACGCGCTGAATTGCTGAGGCGTTAATTCCCGCTCAAGCTGCTCCGAGCAGGTTTGCCAAAAGTTTTCCATTGATCTTCTACAGAATGAAAGCGGGCGTCGCACCCGGTGACTAGATAAATCCCAGTGCCGGAGGCCGACCTGAGGGGGTCTATTTTACTCTGGGTCGGCCGAGTTATCCACAGGCTGTTGGCTTATTTTAATGCCGATCAGCATCGAAAAACCCCAGTCAAAAGCAGCTAAGTCATTGACACAGAAATAGAAAATGCGGTCTAATTCAGGGTTCTTTGCTGTGCATGTTGCTTTCCGGCGCGGATGTGGTTTTTTAGGCAGCATCTCTTTTCCGGCGCGCCGCTCCACGGCAAGCGAATTTCGACCGATTTTGTACTACTGCTTAAATAGCGAGACTAATAATGAAACGTACTTACCAACCCTCCGTTGTCCGTCGCAAACGCACTCACGGTTTCCGCGCTCGTATGGCGACCCGCAGCGGCCGCGCCGTGCTCAATGCGCGTCGTGCCAAGGGCCGCAAGCGCCTGGCAGTATAAGTCCGGCGCACTGTGCCTGCGGCGGCGTGACCGACACACGGCTACAGGGTTATGCACGCGACCGGCGTATCGTTAAAACGGATGAATTTTCATCCGTTTTTCGTTTGCGTCCCACGCAAAGAACCGAGCATTTTGTTCTCTATGTACGGCCCAACGGCCTGCCGCATGCGCGCCTGGGAGTGGTCGTGCCCAAGCGTCATGCAGCGCGCGCCGTGACCCGTAACACGATCAAGCGCGTTACCCGGGAAGTATTCCGGCAAGGCCGTTTTTCCCCTGCAGATTGCGTGGTGAGAATGACCAGGCCGGTCAACCGCAAGGATGATGTTGCAGCGTCGGTTGTCTTGAAAGAGGCACTGCGGGAAGAATTGATGCGCTTGTTCAAGCCGCAACGCCTGCCGGAGCAGCACTCGTGAAAACGCTGTTGTTACTGCTGTTGCGCATGTACCAGTTAGGCATCAGTCCCTTGCTGGGACCGAAATGCCGGTTTTATCCGAGCTGCTCGCACTATGCCTCGGAAGCGATCGTCGAGCATGGCGCAGTCAAGGGCAGCCTGATGGCCGCCAGGCGCGTCTGCAAATGTCATCCCTGGCATGAAGGCGGATTTGATCCGGTGCCGCGCAAGTCCGGTGGTACGGACCTTCACTCCTGAATACGAAAGTGAATAAATAAATATATGGATACCCGACGTCTCATTCTGTGGATTGTGTTCGCGCTGTCTCTGCTGATCCTGTGGGATAACTGGTTGCGCTATACCGGCCAGCCCAGCATGTTCGGCATCGATGCGCCGCAGACGCAACAGCAGTCCGCCGCCACGACCGCGCAGAATGCCGATGACGCGACCATTCCCACCCCCACCGCGACGCCGTCCCAGACCCCGGCCAATGTCCCGGCGGCACCGCAAGCATCTGCCGGCGAAAAAATCACCATCACGACCGACTTGCTGAATGTGCAGATCAGCAGCATGGGCGGCGAAATCGTGCGCGCGGAATTGCTGCAACATCAGGGCACCGAAGGCGTCAGCGACAATGTGGTGCTGTTTGATTCCAATGCCAACCATACTTATGTTGCGCAAACCGGCCTGATCGGCGGCACTTTCCCGAATCACCGCACGCCGTTTGCCGTGCAAGCCGGCCCGCGCAGCCTGGATAATGCCGACCAGCTGCAAGTGGTGATGACTGCGGAACAAGGCGGTGTGCGGCTGACCAAGACTTATACCTTCCATCGCGGCAGCTACGTGATCGACGTGCAGCATGACGTGACCAATATCGGCGATGCGCCGGTTACGCCGGCGGTGTACATGCAGCTGCTGCGCGATGGCAGCTCGGCCGGCGAAGACTCGATGTTCTACAGCACCTTCACCGGTCCGGCGGTCTACACCGACGCGCAGAAATTCCAGAAAGTGGATTTCGAATCCATCGAAGAAGGCAAGCCCGACCATGTGAAGAAGGCCGACAATGGCTGGATCGCCGTGGTGCAGCACTACTTTGTTGCCGCCTTCCTGCCGCCTGCCAATGTAGAGCGCGAAATCTATACCCGCAAGGTGAGCAATAACCTGTATGCCGTCGGCACGATCGTCCCCATGGCCAATCTGGCGCCGGGCGCACAGGAATCGATGAGCGCACAGCTGTTTGTCGGCCCGCAGGAATCGGATCACCTCGATGCATTTGCGCCCGGCTTTGAGCTGGTCAAGGATTACGGCTGGCTGACCATGTTCGCCAAACCGCTGTTCTGGCTGATGGAGCAGATCCATGACATCCTGGGCAACTGGGGCTGGACCATCGTGGTCGTGACCATCATCATCAAGCTGGTGTTCTTCCCGCTGTCGGCCGCGAGCTATCGCAGCATGGCCAAGATGCGCAAAGTCACGCCCAAGCTGACCGCGATCCGCGAGCGCCACAAGGAAAATCCGCAGGCCATGAACCAGGCCATGATGGAGCTGTACAAGACCGAGAAAATCAATCCGCTCGGCGGCTGTTTGCCCATCGTGATCCAGATCCCGGTGTTCATCGCGCTGTACTGGGTACTGCTGGCCAGCGTGGAAATGCGCAATGCGCCGTGGATAGGCTGGATCCAGGATCTGTCTTCGCCCGACCCGTGGTTCATCCTGCCCGTGATCATGGCCGTGTCCATGTTCATCCAGGTAAAACTGAACCCGACGCCGCCGGATCCGCTGCAGGCCAAGATCATGATGTTCATGCCGATCGCATTTTCGGTGATGTTCTTCTTCTTCCCGGCCGGCCTGGTGCTGTACTGGGTAGTGAACAACATCCTGTCCATCGGTCAGCAATGGGTCATTACCAAGCGCATTGAAGAGGGCAAGCCTGCCTGATCAAATCAGCGACAAGCAAAAGCCCGTGCCTGAATTGCACGGGCTTTTTTCTGGGTTCACACCTTGCGAGGATGGCAGCATGTTCGATTCTTCCCCCATTGCAGCAATCGCCACCGCGCCCGGTCGCGGCGGCATAGGCGTAGTACGCGTCTCCGGCAAAAACCTGGCTGCTGTGATCCAGGCCCTGTGCGGCGTTGAGCGGTTGCAGCCGCGCCATGCGACCTACCTCGGCTTTCGCGATGCCGACGGCAGCGTGATCGACCAGGGCCTGGCGCTCTATTTCAAGGCGCCGCATTCCTACACCGGCGAAGACGTGCTGGAACTGCAAGGCCATGGCGGCCCGGTCGTGCTGCAAATGCTGTTGCGCCGCTGCCTGGAAGCCGGGCAGGAGATCGGTTTACGCCTGGCCGAACCCGGCGAATTCACCCAGCGCGCATTCATGAATGACAAGCTGGACCTGGCGCAGGCCGAAGGCGTGGCCGACCTGATCGAAGCCACCACGGAAGCAGCCGCGCGCTCGGCATCGCAATCGCTGACCGGCGCATTCTCCAAGACCATCCACGAGCTGGTGGAAAAGGTCATCAACCTGCGCATGCTGGTGGAAGCCACGCTGGATTTCCCGGAAGAGGAAATCGACTTCCTGGAAAAATCGAATGCACGCGGCCAGCTGCAAGCCGTCCGTGATGCGCTGGAACAGGTATTCTCGCAAGCTTCGCAGGGCGCGCTGCTGCGCGACGGACTGAACGTGGTGCTGGCCGGACAACCCAATGTCGGCAAGTCCTCCTTATTGAATGCACTGGCCGGCGCCGATATCGCCATCGTCACGCCGATTGCCGGCACCACGCGCGACAAGGTGATCGAGACTATCCAGGTCGAAGGCATTCCTGTTCATATCATCGATACCGCCGGCATACGCGCCGACCTGGAGGCTAGCGATGAAGTCGAGCGCATCGGCATTGCCCGCACCTGGGGCGCGGTGGAAAAGGCCGACGTGATCCTGCACATGCTCGACGCCAGCCGCGGCCCGACCGCCGCCGACGAAGACATCGCGGCACGCTTCCCGGCCGGCATTCCCGTAATCCGCATCTGGAACAAGATCGACTTGTCCGGGCATCAGCCGAATGTCGAAACCTCGGGCAGCATCACCCAGCTTTACCTGTCGGCTTCCGAACGCGATGGCATCGGCCTGTTGCGCGCCGAACTGCTGCGCATCGCCGGCTGGCAGCAAACCGGTGAATCGGTCTACCTCGCCCGCGAGCGCCACCTGAATGCGCTGCAGGCAGCACGCACGCATCTGCAGATCGCCGCCCAGCTTGCTGCGCAGGATGATCAGTCGCTGGACCTGTTTGCGGAAGAATTGCGGCTGGCGCAGGACGCGCTCAGCGGCATCACCGGCGAATTCACGCCGGACGATTTGCTGGGAGTGATTTTCAGCCGGTTTTGCATCGGAAAGTGACCAGCGTCACCTGTCGGACAGCGCTTGAGAGATAGCGATAACTCAAGTAGTACGCTCTTGCTCCTTTGTTAAAGCCTGATCGGGCTGCCGGAAGAAGCTGGCATACTCATTGATGGCCCATTCCTAAAAATAAGCTTATCTGCATTTATCTCCTGCCAATTTATGGCTGATTTCAGAAGAATGAGGGTAAACCCTAGTTCATTCTTCTCACTTTGATTAAAGACATAGCGCACCGATAGCAGTATTATTTGACGCTGATTAATTTCTTTCTCGCTTGCATGATTTGCATTGCGAAATGCCTGCTCTGCTTGTGGCGCTATGTCTAAGTCAAAAAAGTTCTGTAATCACTGGTTGTTGCGTCACCTTCCTGCAGCCGATACCATCCGCCAGCAAAAATTACTGCAACCGCTGGCCCGCTTTCTGGATCATCACGCGTTGTGGCAATTCAACCGCCGCTCGGTAGCAGGCGGGCTGGCAGTCGGTCTGTTCTTCTCGATAGTGATTCCTGCCATGCAGATTCCTGCGGCAGCGGTGTTCGCCATCCTGTTTCGCGTGAATATTCCGGTAGCGGCGTTGGCTACTTTTCTATCCAATCCCTTTACGACGCCCTTCATCATTTACATTGCCTATCAAATAGGCATGACACTCACCGGGCAATCGGTTTCCATGGCTGCCCATATCGCCTATGAGCAGCTATTTACGGAACGTGAAATATCCATCAATGGACTGGTGACATGGCTGTCGGATGCACTGGCATGGGCACAAGCTGCAGGCATGCCTTTACTGGTGGGCCTGGTAACCCTTGGGACTGTGCTGGCATTGATCGGCTACTTCGGCACCAACCTGGCATGGCGCCTGCGTACCCAGGCGCGCTGGCGTACGCGGATGCAGCAGCGCCAGCAGCAGGTTCAATAACGCTCACCCATCCTGCGCCTGCTCGTTTGAGTGCGGCGCGTTGCAGATAAGCTTGCCGGGCAGAGGTGTTCAGTGTGCCTTTGCTGAAAGCCGGCGCGCAGGCCGGTAACGCAGCCTGGCAAGGCCAGCCATCTCCTGGGCCGATACCGGTTCGCCAAAGTAGTATCCCTGGGCGGCATCGCAGTCGCTGCTTATCAGGAAGGCCAGTTGTGCCTGTGTCTCTACGCCTTCGGCAATCACTTCCAGATCCATCTCATGGCCAAGCGCAATGACCGCTTTGGTAATGGCTTCGTCATCCTTGTCTTCACACAGGTCGGCCACAAAGGAGCGGTCCAGCTTCAGGCTGGTGATGGGGAAACTCTTGAGCGAACTCAGGCTGGAATAGCCGGTGCCAAAATCGTCGATCGACAATTGCACGCCCATAGCCTTCAGTTCCTGCATGATGGCAATGGCTTGTTGCGCATCCTGCATGATCAGGCTTTCCGTCACTTCGAGATTCAGATAGCACGGCGCCAGCCCGCTGTCCTGCAAGGCATCGCGCACCTGCGCAGTCAGGCTGATGGCGCGGAACTGACGTGCCGACACGTTGACGGAAATGACCAGCGGACACAGGCCCGCTTCCTGCCATGCCTTGTTCTGCCTGCAGGCTGTGCGCAATACCCATTCGCCGATAGGCAGGATAGTGCCGTTCTCTTCCGCCAGCGGCACAAAGTCGGAGGGAAAAATCATGCCCTTGGCAGGATGCTGCCAGCGCAGCAAGGCCTCTGCACCGATGATGGCGCCGCTACGCAAATCGACCTGCGGCTGGTACAGCAGGATCAACTCATCACGCGCCACCGCATTGCGCAAGCCCTCCTGGAGCGCCAGCTTGTCCAGGATGCGTGCATGCATGTCGGCGCAATAGAACTGGAAGTTGTTGCGGCCCAGCGCCTTGGCTTCATACATGGCAGCATCGGCATTGGATAACAGGGTTTCGCTATCCTCACCGTCTTTGGGATAAAGGGCCACACCCAGACTGGAAGTGATTTCAAATCGCTGGTTGTGCAGATGAATCGGTTCCGCAATCGACGCGCCGACTTGCTGCAGCAAGGTAGTGAGCCGATTGTTGTGTTCCAGGTCGCCGCACAGCAGCATGACGAATTCATCACCGCCCAGGCGCACCACGGTATCGCTGGAGCGCAGGCAATGCTCCATGCGCCGTGCCACAATTTTCAGCAGCTCGTCACCAGCCTTGTGGCCCAGGCCGTCGTTGACCAGCTTGAAATTATCCAGGTCGACGAACACCACGGCGAGCAACTGGCGATGCAGCCGGGCCTGTTGCATCGCCTGCTTGAGTTTTTGTTCCAGCAGCGTGCGGTTGGGCAAGCCGGTCAGCGCATCGTGGTGAGCCATGTGGCTGATGCGCGCTTCCGCTTCGCGTCGTTCTGATATGTCGCGCAGAATGACGACTACGCCATCCTGCACGCGTATCACCTTGCGATACAGCCATTTGGCCTGCAATGCCGGGAAATCGTTTTCCCATTCATGCTCGTGGATCACGCCGCTCTGCGCTACCTGCAGCAAGGCATCGAGGAAACCGTTGGCGCTGCATTGCGGCAGCAAGTCATGCACGCTGCGGCCCAGCAGCGCATTCTTGGGTTTTCCAAACAGATGGGTGCCGCGATAATTGATGCTGTCGAGCACAAAGTCGATCGGGGTGTCGTCCTGCCTTGCCTTGTTCACGCTGCGCCATACCATGACCGCTTCCAGGCTGGCTTCAGAAGCGGCATAGTAGGTTTCCTGATCCTTGCGCACGCGTGCCCGACCCTTGGCCAGATGCCATGACAAGTTGGTCAGCAGCGCAGCGACGATCACCAGCAGCAGGGTGGCCGCGAGGGCGCTGACCCAATAGACGCGCATCTGCTGATGAAACGCAGCAAGCTGCTCATCCTGCGCCAGGCCCACCACCACGCTCAGCGGAAATCCGTACAGGCTGCGCACATTGGTATAGCGCTCCACGCCATCCCAGCGGTTTTGCTGCAGCAGGTTGTGGAAGCCCTGCTGATCGTCGTCGATGAATTCCTGGCCGGCCAGCTCGCCGGAACTCACCTCGTCGCCGCTGCGCTTGACCAGAAAATGACCGTCCTTGTCTATCAGTCCCAGCACTCCCTTGTGCCCCAGGCGCGCGGCATCATAACCGCTGGTGAAGTAGTCGACGGGAACCGACACCATCACCACGCCGTCGAAATCGCCATCCGCGCCATTCAAGCGCCGGCTGAATTGCAGCCGTTCCTCCATCTCCGTTTCGGCGTCGCCCGCAAGCCGGCTGACCAGTGGCCAATCCCAGTCCTCGGTGCGATGAAATTGAAAGTAGGCTTCGTCGCTGACATCGGCCTGCTCGACAGTATTCGTGGCTTCGATAATCAGGCCGTTGCGATTGGCAATCTCGATGGAAAATATCAGGCGCGAGGGAATGACGCCGTACTCATTCAACTCCCGCAGCACCGGGCGCACATGCTTCAGCGAATGCATATAGGCGATGGTTTTCAGGGTCTGGTCGATCGCGCCCAGGTTGCGGATCATTTGCGCTTCGTAGATTTCTATTTGCTCAAGCGCCGATTCGACCGCGCGCGACTCGGCGCTTTCGCGTTCGACATGAATGACGCGGAAAGTGGAAAGCCAGATCGCGATGATGATGACCAAGGCGATCAGCGGAAAGAGCGCATAGGCATCGACCCGCCGCTCCAGGATGCGCTTCAGGAAGCTGCCCTTATCCTCACGCTCAGACATGGCAACCTCCGGAGCAAACCTGTGCCGCAGCCGGCTTTTTTCGAGACGGGCAGGCGGACAAGAGCGGCCGGCGTAGCGAGGGAATCATCACTGCTTCTCCTGCATTTCTATGACTTTCAGCGTGGCATCGACTTCGTTGCGCCGCATGTAGCTGATGGCGTGAGGATTGTTGGTCAGTATCCTGCGCAGCTTTTGCATGGAAATGATTTCGCGAGGCGGCTGGCTCTTGCCGGTGAAAATCAGCTTGGCCCAGTAGGCCTTCAACTGAGCCGGCGACTGCTGGGCATAACGTGCATAAAATTCATCGCGCGCTTCGCTGCCTTCGCCATGATCGATCGGCATGGCCGGTTCGCCATTGGGAAAGCGGCTTTCCCTGCCGAGAAAAATATCGACCAGTTGCGCCTGGCTCAGCATGACGATGGAGCATTTGGCAGAAACGACGGGCACGACTTCGGCGTGCGCGGCCGGCATGGCCAGCATCATGCCGCCAATCAGGCACGTAGCGATTCGTTTCCCTAAGCTCATGCCTGGCCGCTCATCAGAATACCCAGTCCACGCTGATACTGAAGACGTTCAATCGCATCGCCTCGGGCGTGTGCCGCCTGGATTGCAAAGTCCCAAAGGAGTCGTCCGCAATGCGCGTATGGTCGAACTGAAGCTTCAATGCCGCGTTGCGTGCGAAATCCCAGCGCGTACCGATCGCCAGCGTTTGCTGGTCGGGCACATAAGCCAGCGCGGTATTCAGGCCGGCATTCAGCGCCAGCACGGCAGGATCGCTTGAGGTGACGCCGGGATCGCGCAAAGGGCTTTTGGCCTTGGCATGGGTGTAGGTCAGGTAGGGCACGAATTTGCCGAAACGATATCCTCCCGTTGCATACCAGGCGAAGCGCTTGCCGAACACCGACTGGCTGTTGACCTGCGCCAGTTCGCTCATCACGAACCATTTGCCCGGATCGTAGCTGGCGCCCATGCTGTAGAAGGTGGTCAGGCGGTGATCGGGTTCGTATTTGTCGAGAATGGCCTGGGCCGCCGCCGCATCGCCGGGCAGCGCGCCCTGAGCCACTTGGCGGAATCCATGGAACAAGCCCTGGTAGGGCGTGACATCTATCGTGGTGTAAGAACCGGCGGCGGTTGCATGCACGGTCAGCATGCCGATATCGATGGTGTCGGAGATCAGCCAGCCGTGCTTGATGTGCACCTCGCCGCCTTCCGGCGCCCGCCTCGTGTTGTTGCCGTAGGCCAGTTGCAGCGTATGGCTGAGCTTGCCCTGCCTGATCCGGTAAAGCATGTCTACGCCGTCGCTGCTGGTCAGCGGAATCAGCCGGTAGACTTCGACCGGCGCCCGCAGCCAGTGCTGCGCGTAGCCGACCTTGTAATTGTCGGAATACAGTAAGAGCGGCAGGATGACCCGTCCGACGCGAAACGAGAGATCGGGCGTGGCCTGGTATTTCAGGGTGGCCCAGTCGATGGCGGGATCGAAGCGGCCATTTTCCTGCTGCTCGACCACGGCTTGCACTATCGCGGAGACCTGGGGAGAAAGATTGGCAGTGAGTTGTGCGCCGAGGCGGCTATCGACCTTGGCACTCCATTCCTGCGTCGCACCTGCACCTTCCTTCTGCAAGGCATGCAAGGTGAAATCGCCGCTCTTTTCCCCCGAACGCGCTAGTCCTGCCGTCCCAAAACCGTTAATGGAAAATGACGGCCCTTGCAACTGCTCATCGGCTTGCGCCAGGACTGAATAAGGGGAAAACAGCGTAGCCAGGACGAGGCCCGCAAAGGCTTTCTGAATCATCACTTGGTATAGGGCGAAGAGGACGGCAAGTTGCAAAAATATTACGAAAAGGCCGCTCAGTATGACAGAGCATTTATTTTAAATATGACAACTTTTTCCTGGCTGCAGCAATTTCACAACATCGCTTTATGCAGCAATGGCGGGAGTCGAAAACGACAGGCCCAGGCGTGTTTTCCGGGAGGGGAAAACGCTATCGGCAGCGGCGAAGCGGAGGATAAGGAGAGACGGAACTTGCAGTTGGAAGACGAGATGCGCGCGTTTTCAGCACCCGGGAAGCGAGGGCAATGAGCATCATACAAAAGGGACGCTACAAAAACAAAAGCCACGGTTTTGCCGTGGCTTTTGTTTCAAACAGCGAAAGCTGATGTCTTACATGCGTGCGATCATCGCGTCGCCAAAACCGGAGCACGATACCTCGGTAGCGCCGTCCATCATGCGGGCGAAGTCATAGGTCACCTGCTTGTCGGCGATCGCTGCTTCCACGCTGCGGATGATCAGGTCGGCCGCTTCCTTCCAGCCCAGGTGACGCAGCATCATTTCTGCCGACAGGATTTCGGAACCCGGGTTGACCTTGTCCTGGCCGGCGTATTTCGGCGCGGTGCCGTGGGTGGCTTCGAAGCACGCGTACTGATCCGATACGTTGGCGCCCGGCGCAATGCCGATGCCGCCCACTTGCGCAGCCAGCGCGTCGGAGAAATAGTCGCCGTTCAGGTTGGTGGTGGCGATCACATCGTAGTCGGCGGGGCGCAGCAGGATTTGCTGCAGGAAGGCGTCGGCAATCGAATCCTTGACCACGATCTCGCGACCGGTCTTGGGATTCTTGAATTTGCACCATGGGCCGCCATCGACTTCCACCGCGCCGAATTCCTTCTTCGCGATTTCATAACCCCAGTCGCGGAAACCGCCTTCGGTGAATTTCTGGATATTGCCTTTGTGAACCAGGGTCACGGATTTGCGGTCATTGTCGACCGCGTATTTCAGTGCGGCGCGAATCAGGCGCGTGCTGCCCTCGATTGACACCGGCTTGATGCCGATAGCCGAGCTTTCCGGGAAGCGGATATTCTTCACGCCCATTTCTTCCCGCAGGAATTTGACGACTTTTTTCACTTCGTCAGAGTTCGCTGCCCATTCGATGCCTGCGTAAATGTCTTCCGTGTTTTCGCGGAAGATCACCATGTCCACGTCTTCCGGACGCTTGAGCGGCGAAGGCACGCCATTGAAGTAACGCACCGGGCGGATGCACTGGTACAGGTCCAGTTCCTGACGCAATGCCACGTTCAGCGAACGGATGCCGCCGCCGACCGGCGTGGTCATCGGGCCCTTGATGGAAACCGAATAATCCTTCAGCGCCTGGAAAGTCTCCTGCGGGAACCATTGGTTGGGACCATAAACGCGTGTGGCTTTTTCACCGGCGAACACTTCCATCCAGTGGATCTTGCGCTTGCCGCCATAAGCTTTTTGCACGGCCGCATCCACCACCTTGATCATGACCGGGGAGATATCGGCACCGATGCCGTCGCCTTCGATGAAGGGAATGATGGGAT
>JAFAGG010000065.1 GCA_023422955.1 Pseudomonadota bacterium
TCAGGTCCAGTATGTTTTCCGCTTTCACTTCTCACTCCCAAAAATCCAGGTCCCGGCCAACACTATTACACCCGGCCGATAAATGCAGGTAACCATCCAAAGCAGAGATTCTAGCTACAAAAATCTCTTAATAACCAGCCCTCGGACAAATTGGCTTGTCGGAAAGACATGGAAGCTGCCTGCTCATATTCGTATCAGCCAGCGGCGAAGGCTGTCTGCCCCGCACCGCCGGCTTTCCCACTTGTCCGTATCAGTCGCCGGTATGACTTAAATCTGTTTCAGCATGCAAGGGCCGCCCCTTGCGCAAGGCACTGATGGCATTGAACAACGACTGACGGCCTGCATCATACGCCGCCGCATACTTGTCATCCTTCTCGTTCACATGCTTGCCCGCCACGTCGATCAGCGACAAACACTTCACCGCCGCCTGCTCAAAGCTGAACAGGCGACCATCCGTGCCGCGTGGCGCCAGCGAATGATCCTGGCCATGGTAATGCAGGTTCAGCGTCGCACCGCTCAAACTCAGCTCGCGCGAAGCCAGCCACGTATTGCTCGGCAATTCCTGGTGCTCGATCAGCACGCCCTTGTCATCCTTGCCCACCATCCCTTCCCAGCGCGTCGTGCCAAACTTCTGCTCGCCCTGGTACCAGCTCACGCCTTCATGCACGCGCTTGGGCCATTCATGCGCCAGCAGCTTGGCGGCCAGTTCTTCCGCGCTGCCTGCCGTCACCACTGCCTTCAGCTCCAGCCCTTCCGGCGTAGTGAATTCCACCATGCCGCGCAGCGTATCGCCTTCCTTGCCGCAGCTCAGGTAATGCTGACGCGCACCGCTTTGCAGGCGCAATTCCGGCGCCGGTAAAAAATCCCAGTCGTGCAAGCGCCACTGCTGGCCGGCAAGCTCGTAATAGGCATGGCCTGCATCATCTTCGCGCACCTTCTTCAGGCTGTTCAGGTCCAGTATGTTTTCCGCTTTCACTTCTCACTCCCAAAAATCCAGATCCCGGCCAACACTATTACACCCGGCCGGGCAAATACAGGTAGATAGCCAAAGAGGGGATTCTAGGCGACAAAGCGCTTGCCGTGTCCAAAGCCAGCGTTTCATGAAGTGTCGAAGAAAGAAAGAAACTGTGCCGGTGCTGCCAGTTCAGAGACTGGCCGAGCTCAAGGTTCAGGCACAGGGAAGCAGGACAGCGCCGTCAACCGGCTGCTGGCCTAACAGGTCAAGAAAACCCTGATGCGGCAAGGGATGGCTACGGTAATAGCCTTGCATTTCATCGCAGCGGTGTTCAACCAGAAAACTGTATTCCTCTTCCGTTTCCACGCCTTCAGCCAGCACTTTCATGTTGAGATTGTGGCCGAGCGTGATGATGGCACGCACGATGTCGGCGTTTTCCTTGTCTGCTGAAATATTGTGCACGAAGGAGCGGTCTATCTTGAGCGTATCGATGGGAAAGCGCTTGAGATAGGAAAGGCTGGAATAACCGGTGCCGAAATCATCAATCGAAATACGCACGCCCAGTTTGCGCAACTGGGCCAGCACTTCCATGGAAGCCTCCACATTGCGCATCACGCCGCTTTCCGTGATTTCCAGTTCCAGGTTGTGCGGCGCAAGGCCGGTCAGCTGCAATACCTGCGTGATCTGCTCGACGATATTGTCGCGCTCCAGCAGGATGGGTGACAGGTTCACGGAAACCGGCAGCGGCAAGCCGCTTGCCTGCTGCCATGCCACACTCTGTTCGCAGGCTTTGCGTATCACCCATGCGCTGATCGGCGCAATGAGGCCGGTTTCCTCGGCCAGCGCAATGAATTCTCCCGGCGGCACCATCCTGCCATCCGCCCGGCGCCAGCGCAGCAGCGCTTCCGCTCCCACGATACCGCCGTTGCCCAGGCTGATTTTCGGCTGATAGTGCAACTCGAATTCCCCATGGGCCAGCGCATGCCGCAACTGGTTCAGCATGTCCAGCCGATTGGCCGCATCGATATTCATCTCGGCGGCGAAATACTGAAAATTGTTGCGGCCCAGTTCCTTGGCGCGGAACATGGCAATGTCAGCATTCTTCAGCAGGATATCGGCATCGGCTGCATCCGTGGGACACAGGCTGACACCCATGCTGCACGTCACCTGGAACTCCATGCCGTTGATATGGCAGGGCCTGGCGACGGCACCGAGAATGCGATGCATGGTATGCGACAGCGCTTCTTCGTTTTCATAGTTTTCCAGCACCAGCACAAACTCATCGCCGCCCTGGCGCGCCACCGTGTCGGCTCCGCGCACGCAGGCTTTCAGGCGTTTTGCCACCATTTTCAGCAACTGGTCTCCGACCTGATGTCCCAGGCTGTCGTTGACGTACTTGAACTGGTCCAGGTCGAAGAACACGACGGCCATCAGCGTGCCGTAACGCTCCGCCTTCAGCACCGCCTGGTTCAGGCGGTCGTACAAGAGCGTGCGATTGGGAAGGCCGGTCAGCGAATCGTGCGTGGCCTGGAAATGAATCTGCGCTTCATGCAACTTGCGTTCCGTGATGGCTTCGACCGTGCCTTCGTAGAACAGGATGCAGCCCGCGTCATCGCGCACCGCGCGCGCATTCTCCGATATCCAGATGACCTGGCCGTCGCAGCGGTAGACCTGCGATTCGAAATTGGTGACCAGGCCATCCTTTTCCATCAGGCCCAGGAATTCCTGCCGGCGTCCGGGAATCACGTACAACTGGCGCTCGATGTCGCGCAGCTTGGCGATCAGTTGGTCGGGCGATTCATAACCGTAGATACGGGCCAGCGCAGGATTGACCGCGATATAGCCATTGTCCGGCGTGGACTGGAAGATGCCTTCCACCGCATTTTCAAAAATGCTGCGGTAGCGGCGCTCGGCTTCGCGCAAAGCCTGCTCGGCGCGCTTGCGCTCGGTAATGTCCTGGATGAAGCCCACCAGTTCCGGCGGCCCGTCGCTGGCAGGCGAGATGCGGCTGCCTCGTTCGTGCACCCACCTCATTGCGCCGTCCTTGCACAGGATGCGGTATTCGATGTCGAAACGCCGGTCCAGGCGCAGCGCCTGCTCTATGGCATCGCGCACCGACTGCCGGTCATCCTCATGCGTGATTTCTTCATAGGAGATGCGGCCATTGAGCAGCAAATCCTGCGGCAGATAACCGGTCAGCTCCAGGCAACCCTGGCTCACGTATTCCATGGTCCAGTGCTCATCCAGCCGGCAACGGTAGACCATGCCGTCCATGCTGGCTAGCAGCGTGTCCAGCATATGCGTCTTCAGGACCGGATCGACAACAGGATCAGGATGAGGCGAATTGGGAGAATCCAGAGAGAACATGAGAATGCATCTGCCCGAGTAAGCGGCGATTCTAATTCAGAAAGTGACCAATAGTTTATGAAAAGCAATATTAATGCCACGACTTTGGGGTTGCGCAAGCAAAGAGGCGGAATACTGCTATGCGCTCCATGCACCAGGAGGATGAAAGGACGAGGAAATGCAGGGATGTAGCGCAGCAGGACGGGCGCGCCTGCACTGTGCGGGAGCATTGCCCCTGCTGCTTCTTGCCGCATGGTCAATGTTTTTGCTTCTTGCTTTATTGCTCTTTAGGCCAGCACCTATGCGGTGCGGCTTCGCCGTTTCAGGCTGCGCTGCCCGCGTCGGCACTGCTTTCCTTGGCGACGGGCAGCAGCAAGGTCGCTTCCAGGCCGCCTTGCGGATGATTGCGTAACTGGATTTCGCCGTCATGCTGAAGCGCGATATTGCGGGCAATCGCCAGCCCCAGGCCGGTACCGCCGGTTTCGCGCGAGCGCGACGATTCGAGCCGGTAAAACGGCTCGAACACCCGGCTGAGCTGATCCGCAGGAATGCCCGGCCCCTGGTCGCGAATGGCAATCGCAATCCAGCTCCGGTTATCGCGCCCTTCGCGGCGCGCCTGCACTTTTGCTTCGTAACCGTATTTCACGGCATTGTCGATCAGGTTGGTCAAGCAGCGCCGCAAGGCGCCGGGATGCGCCAGCACCGAAGCATGCGTGCGGCCTTCCAGCGTGACCGCCTGCCCCGCATCGGCGGCATCGGCGCATACCGTGTCCAGCAGGGAATCGAGGTCGAGCCGTTGCAGCGGCTCGGTGCTATCCATGCTGCGCGCCAGATCCAGGCCTTCACGCACGATGGCCTGCGTGTGGGCGAGGTCTTCGATCAGCCGGTCGCGCAAGGCTTCGTCCTTGACCTTTTCCAGCCGCAGCCGCAAGCGCGTCAGCGGTGTCTGCAGATCATGCGTGATGGCTGCCAGCATATGCGTGCGCTGGCGGATATGGTCGCGCAGACGGGCTTGCATTGCATTGAAGGCGGTGGCTGCCTGGCGGATTTCCGTTGCGCCCTGCACTTGCAGCGGCGGACGGTCGATATCCTGGCCCAGTCCTTCCGCCGCCTGCGCCAGCCGCTTGAGCGGACGCGTTGCCATGCTTGCGACCAGCCAGGCCAATAAGCCTATGCTGATCAGGAACAGGGCCAGGTACAGCGGCGATTCGATGCGCTGCGGCGGGTTGAAATGACGCGGCGGCGGCACGATCAGCCTGACGGCGCTGCCATCGCGCAATTGCACGGCGAGGCTTTCGCACAGGCCGCGCCGCGCTGCCTGCCGGTCACGCCCCTGGTTTGCGTGGGCCCGGCATTCCGACAGCGACAGCGGCAGCGACAGCAGCGAGAAATCGGTCTCCAGCCTTTCGCTCAGATTATTCAGGAAATTGGTCGAGGTCTGTCCTTGTAATTCCGCCTGTGATGCCGCATCAGGCATTTGCGCCAGCAGTTCGGCATGCAGGCCGAAGCGTTGCGAGGTATTCAGAAAAGCCGGCCGGCCTTCCGCGGGAATCGCGTCCAGCGTCACGACGAACAGCTCAGCCTGATCGAGCAGGCGCGTATCGCGGAACTGGGTGAGAGTACGTTGCCGGTCTTCGTTGGCCAGCCAAGAGGTCAGCGCGGTGGAGAGCAGTACGCCGCCGACCAGGATGATGAATACGCGTCCCGCCATCGAGCGGAAAAAATCGCCCATGCCTCTCATGCCGAATTTTCCTCGGTGACCGGCGCAACCAGGATATAACCGCCGCTGCGCACGGTCTTGATGATTTGCGGCGAACGCGCATCATCGCCGAGCTTTTGCCGCAAGCGGCTGACCTGCACGTCGATAGAGCGATCGAAGGCATCGGCTTCTCTTCCCTGCGTCATGCTCAGCAGCTGGTCACGGTTGAGTATGTGATTGGGATGGTCGAGAAAGACTTTGAGCAGCCGCAGTTCGGCGAAGGACAGCATGACCACCACGCCTTCCTTGCTGATCAGGTGGCCGGCATTCACGTCCAGGCTCCAGCCGGCGAAATGCAGAATCGTCTTTGCCGCCGTGCGGGCAGGCAGCGCGGCATTGCTCTTGCTGCGACGCAGGACGCTGCGTATGCGCGCCAGCAGTTCGCGCGGCTCGAAAGGCTTGGCGAGATAATCGTCGGCGCCCATTTCCAGCCCGAGTATGCGGTCCACCGGCTCGCCGCGCGCAGTCAGCATGATCACTGGCATGCTCGACTGCGTGCGCAGATTGCGGCACAGCGTCAGGCCATCTTCGCCCGGCATGTTGATATCCAGGACGATCAAGTCCGCCTGGGTATCGCGCAAGACTTGCGTCATTGCTTCGCCGTTTTGCGCAGTGAGCGTTTCATAGCCGTGGTCGTTCAGGTACTCGGCGAGCAGGGAACGAATATCGATATCGTCATCGACGATCAGGATGCGTGCGGGAGTATTCATGCCACGATTATCGCGAGAACCCTGTTTGCTGTACAGATGGCAGGGCCGGCATTCTTGTATCGCTGTGTATCGATACTGAAACAATACGATACAAAACGCCGACAAAGCGACATGCTGCCGATACACACGGAAGGCAAGATGCATCCTGTGCATTGCACATACACCGTTGAATGAAAGGACTTGATATGAACAAAACCCTGAAGCATCTCCTGATCGGCACGACCATGAGCGTCATGGCATTTGGCGCGCTTGCTACGAATGACACCGCATCGACCGATGCCAAACCGCGTCCTGCTCACACGTCCTCCGGTGAACATCACAAGAAGATGGACCCGGCCAAATTCAAGGAAAATATGGCAAAGCGCCAAGCCGAACTGCACGACAAGCTGAAGCTGAGCGCGGCCCAAGAGCCGGCATGGAAAGCCTTCATCGCCAGCACCACGCCGCCGGCCCGCGACCAGGCCAAGCCTGCCGAACGCACTCAGAAGGAAAAGCTGACCGCTCCGCAGCGCATGGAAAGGCAAGTGCAGCACATGCAGCAGATGCAGGCGCACATGGGCAAGCGTCTGGATGCTTTGAAAACTTTCTACGGGCAGCTTACGCCTGAGCAGCAAGCCATCTTTGATGAGCAGAGCCAACGCCGCCATCACAAGCACGGGCATCATAAGCGCGCACATCACCACAAGCGCGGATAAGGCCTTCTTCCGCAATTCATGATGTTGCAGATGAAAGGGAGGTCAGTGAGTGCAGCAGGCAAGTTGACACCGCTTGTTCTGACTGCATCGCCTTCCCCATATCGCCCCACTATCTACTGTCCTCTCTCTTTCCCCCTTCGGGAGCCGGGAATCCTGCATTCCCGCTCCCGTTTTTTATTGCCTGCGTCTGCAGGAAAAGGAAAGCCTGGCGCAATGCGGTATTGCTCCAGGTCATCAAATCTTCTTTCTGTCACCCCGGGCTTTTGACGACGGGAATGAGGCGCTTTATATTCGCTGCTGTTGCGGAAGCGTTTTTTCGCTTTGTCTCAGGCGTGCCGTTTCGCCTTCCGCCATTGACACGCAATCATGCTGTCGCGCTTGATCGGTATCGGGATGAACTTTCCCGCTTCCCCCCGGTTCTATTTACGGTCCAATAACCACATAAATGGATTCCATGAGCCAGATCTCCACTGACAACGTCGTCAATACCTACCGCTTTTACGCCCCGCTTTACGATCGCCTGTTCGGTGCCGTGTTTGAACCCGGCCGGCAGGCGATGGCCGATGCCATCGTTGCGCTGAATCCCGGCTCCATCCTGGAAGTGGGCGTCGGCACCGGCCTGACCCTGTGGCGCTACCCCGCCACGTCTTCGGTGGTGGGCATCGATATTTCCAACGACATGCTGGACATTGCCCGAGAGCGGGCAGCCCAGCTGCGCGGGCGCGATATCTATCTGACGGCCATGAATGCGGAAGCCATGGACTTCCCGGACGGCAGCTTCGATTGTGTTGCCCTGCCCTATGTGCTGTCGGTTACGCCTCACCCGGAAAAGCTGGTGGCGGAAATCCGGCGCGTATGCCGCAAGGGCGGCACCATTCTGATCCTGAATCATTTCAGCGGCAGCCGTTTCTGGTGGTTCATGGAACGCGCGGTGCGTTCGCTTGCCAATCGCATCGGCTTTCGCTCGGACTTCCGCTTCGATGAACAAATCCTGAAATACGACTGGGAGGTGGTATCGGCGCGCAAGGTCAATTTCCTGGGCTTGTCGACGCTGGTCACCATACGCAATACCTGAAGCGGCAGCCGGCCACTTCCGCCGCCATGCAAGGCGGTCTGCCGCAAACCATAAGAACGCCGCTTGCCGGCCGCGGCTTCGATGCGCCGCTGCGTGAATGCCGGCAGCATGCCGGATGCGCTTTCTTGCCCCGCATCAGGACAAGCAGGCTATCATGCAAGGCAATGTCCGGCTTGCATTACATCCTTGCGCTGGGGCCTGCCGGCTTATCGTTTCACTGGTGGCCGTCACCGGCAGCGGCCATGCCGAAGCGCCGCGATCCCTGACGGAGCGCCAATCGCCCTGATTCCTACATGACTGTCGATCCCGATTCCCGTACCCCTGCGTCCCCCGCCCCCGGCAAAGCTCCCGTGCCCATACCCGGCGCCAATCTGCTGGCCCTGATGCTGGCGGCGCTGGCCATGCTCGGCCCTTTTTCCATCGACACTTACCTGCCCGCCTTCCCCGCCATCCAGGACTCGCTCGATGCCACCGCGATAGAAGTGCAGCAAACGCTGACCGCGTACATGCTGTCGTTTGCCGTGATGATTCTCTGGCATGGCCCCTTGTCCGATGCCTTTGGCCGCCGCAACATCATCCTGGGCGCGCTGGCCGTGTTTGCCGTGGCCTCGCTGGGCTGCGCGTCGGTGCACAGCATCGAATACTTGTGGGCGTTCCGCATTCTGCAGGGCATGTCGGCCGGTGCCGGCGTGGTGGTGGGGCGCGCCATCATCCGCGACCTGTATTCCGGCGCAGCCGCAGCCCGACTGCTGTCGCTGGTCACCATGATCTTTTCCATCGCCCCAGCGCTGGCGCCCATCATGGGCGGCTGGATAGTGACACTGCTGGACTGGCGTTCGATATTCCTGTTCCTGTTTGCCTATACCGTGCTGCTGATCGTGCTGTGCTACAAGCGGCTGCCGGAAAGTCTGCCGCCGGAAAACCGCCATCCTTTCAATCCCGCCTTTCTGACGAGCAGCTACAAGCAGATCCTGTATTCAAAAGTCTTCCACCTGAAAGCCAGTGCGCTGGCGCTCAATTTTGCCGGGCTGTTTCTGTATGTCGCCGCTGCGCCCGCCTTCATCACCCGTCACCTGGGCCTGGGACCGGACCAGTTCGGCTGGCAATTCGTGCCGACCGTGTGCGGCATTTTCCTCGGCGCGCTGACCGCCAACCGGCTGGCCGGCAAGACCAGCGTCCCCCGGCAAGTCCGGCTGGGCTACCTGTTCCTGATCGGCGCTGCCGGCCTGAACGCGCTTTACCATGCGTTCTTCCCGCCTGCGCTGCCATGGTCGGTGATGCCGCTGTTCCTCTACACCTTTGGCATGTCGATAGCCGCGCCCGGCATTACCCTGCTGATCCTGGACCTGTTTCCGGCGATACGCGGCGTCGTCGCCTCCAGCCAGGCTTTCGTGCAAACCATGCTGGGCGCCATCGTCGCCGGCGTGATTGCACCGGCGCTGGATAGTTCGGTGTTATGGCTGGCGCTGGGGCAACTGGGATTTGCCGTGACCGGCCTGCTGCTGTGGCAAAGAGCCCTGACCCGTCATCTGCACCAATAACGGCAACCATTGCATGGCGACGATTAAATACTGCCCTTCCCTGAAAATTGATTTTTATCAAGCAGTGAGCCCGGGAAATTGTCAAACCCCGGGCTTCTCTCTCGCCTTGCATTGAAAATCAGAATCCGTTGCTGAACAAATAGGCCTGAGCAGGGCAGAACGATTGAAACAATAATTGGAATATATAAACGTTTATCTAAAGAAGTGCTATAAAGCTGAACTATAAATTTTTGCTTCCTGCCCCCTCATTCACGCTTCCTGCCATGCGCATTCGCAGCCAGCTACTGCTGTTGGTTTTATCGATCCTGATTCCCGCCCTGATTGCCACTGGCCTGGCGGTAGGCTACGTCTACGACGAAGGACGGAAAACCGAGGAAAGAAATCTGCAGGAAGCAGTCCGCGCTTTTGCCTTTCTGGTGCAAAGCGAACTGAGGATCAAAGAAAATATCCTGCGCACGCTGTCCAAGTCGCCTTCCCTGCTGCGCGGCGACCTCAAGATTTTCTACGGCTATGCCAGCAACACCGCTCCTTCGCAAGATACCAACATCATCCTGGTGGAAGAAGACGGCCGCCAGCTGATGAATACCCGCCGGGCGCTAGGTGCGCCGCTGCCGATGCAGCGGGCTTCCAACCTGGATGAATTGATGGAGCGCCACGGCTCCGATCAAACCCTGGTATCCGATCTGTACTTTGCTCCGGTAGGAGAGCAATACGATTTTTCCATCCAGATCCCGGTGCAGAAGAAGGACGGCAAGCGCTGGTACCTGATGATGGGCATCAACGCCAGAATGATGCAGCCCCTGGTCAACAACCTGAACTTTCCTGAAACCTGGCTCACCACCATCGTGGACCGTGAGGGCACGGTCATTGCACGCTCGCACGAGCCGAACCAGAATATCGGCCGGCAGATAACGGAACGCAGCCGGGATCTGCTGGCAACCAATACCAGCGGCGTCTATGACAGCATCTCGCTGGATGGCGTGCCGGTAAAAGCCTATTACCATCGCGTGCAAAACAGCGACTGGACCGCGCTGATCAGCATTCCGAAATCCGAATTGAACCAGCTGCCCACGCGCACCGCTTCTTTCCTGGGCGGCATCATCCTGCTGCTGCTGGGGCTGGCGATATTCGCGGCCCACTGGTTTGCGCGCCGCGCCTATCGGCCGGTGGAACAACTGGGCAAGATAGCGGAGCAGTTGCACCGCGGCGAAGAAGTCTCGTATCAAACGCAAGGCCTGCAGGAAGTCGATGCGGTCGGCGCACAATTGGTGGAAGCGAGTAGCCAGATTCGCCAGGCGACCCAGGAGCTGGAAAGACGCGTGGCCGAAGCCATCGCCCAGACTGAGCAGGCCCAGCAAGCGCTGCAGCGCGGCCAGAAGCTGGAAGCACTGGGTCGTCTTACCGGCGGCATTGCGCATGAATTCAACAACCTGCTGCAAACGCTGACCACGGCCTTGCAGGTGGCAAAAATGACGGCCAAGCAGGAGCGCGTGCAGGCGCTGCTGGACACCTGCAAGAAAGCCGTCGATCGTGCCACCACCCTGACCTCCCAGCTCAGCGCCTTCGGCCGCATCCAGGAATCCCGCCTGACCACCCTGGATCTGAACGAGCAGATCCGGAATTTCCAGAAGCTGATCGAAGGCATCCTGCCCAGCAATATCGCACTGAAGCTGGAGCTGGCACCTTCCTTGTGCCCGGTGACCATCGACGCCGTGCAAATGGAACTGGCCTTGCTCAATATCGCCATCAATGCGCGGGATGCCATGCCCGACGGCGGCACCTTGCTGCTGGAAACCCGCAATCACATTCTGGACGCACCGCTGGATAATCTGCCGGCAGGCGAGTACGTCAGAATCTGCCTCACCGACACCGGCGCTGGCATGGCGCCGGAGGTGCTGACCAAGGCACTGGACCCCTTCTTCACCACCAAGTCCATCGGCAAGGGAACAGGACTGGGGCTGGCGCAAGCCTATGGCTTTGCGCGCCAATCGAATGGCACGCTGGTGATCAACAGCCATCCGGGTCAAGGCACCTCGGTGGAAATTTTCCTGCCCTGCGCCCGGGAAGCCGTCTCTTCCCCCGCAGCTCACCCGGAAGAAAACAAGCCCTTACAGACCACAGGCGGATCCGTGCTGTTTGTGGAAGATGATCCGCTGGTACGCGAAACGGTGGCACCGGCGCTGGGCAGAGCGGGGTTCACGGTAAAAGTCGCCACCAATGCCGACGAAGCGCTGGCGCTGCTGGAAAGCGGGCACGGCTTCGATATGGTTTTTTCCGACATCATGATGCCCGGCCGGCTCAACGGCATCGACCTCGCGCAAACCGTGCAGGAACGTCATCCCGACCTGAAAATCATCCTGGCCACCGGTTATACCGAACGGCACGTGGAACAGGCAGGGGTGCGCCTGATTGCCAAGCCCTACGAAATCAATGAAGTGATCCGGCTGCTCCACGACACCCTGCACAGCCCGGAGTAATTGACTCGGCAACCGAGCTGGCCACGCCGGCAAAAAAATCCCTCCGCGGCCCTGAGGCGAGGAGGGATTTCGGCTCTCATGACAGGCGCTTGTGACGCTGCCCCAAAAACCCGCATTTCCGGCATGGGTAAGCCGGAAATCGCTGCTCAGTAAATCATTCCTTCATCATTTCCGCTCAAGCCGCATCGCGCACAGGCGCGGTTTCGTTGGCGCGGTTCACGCTGCTGATCATGGCCTTGACCGACGCCGTGACGATATTGCTGTCTATGCCCACGCCGTAGAATTCACGGCCCTGCGAGCCGATCTCGATGAAGGCGCAGGCCCGCGCATCGGCGCCATCGGCGCTGGGCGCCATCGAACGTTCTTCATAGCTGCGCACCTGGATATGAATGCCGGCGTTGCGCAAGGCATGTACCGCTGCATCGATGGGACCATTGCCTTCTCCTGTCAGGATATGCGGCTTGCCATCGATTTCCACCGACAGGCGTATGCCCTGCTTGCCATCCTTGTCAAACAGCGAATGCTCGCGATAGGTGAGCGCCGAGCTGGTTTCCAGATAGGTTCTGGAGAACAGTGTCCACAACATGCCGGCCGCCACTTCGCCGCCGACCGTATCCGTGTACTCCTTCACCACGCCGGAAAACTCGATCTGCAAACGACGCGGCATCACCACGCCATGCTCGACTTCCATCAGGTAAGCCACGCCGCCCTTGCCGGACTGGCTGTTCACGCGAATGACCGAGTCGTAGCTGCGGCCGACGTCAGCCGGATCCATCGGCAGGTAAGGCACGTTCCAGATTTCGCCCGGCTTTTGCTGCACCAGGCCCTTCTTGATCGCATCCTGATGCGAGCCGGAGAAAGCCGTGAACACCAGGTCGCCTACATACGGATGGCGCGGATGTATCGGCAACTGCGTGCAATGCTCGACGGTGCGGGCAATCGCATTGATGTCGGAAAAATCCAGTCCGGGCGAGACGCCTTGCGTATACAAGTTCATCGCCAGCGTCACGATATCGACGTTGCCGGTACGTTCGCCATGACCGAACAAGCAGCCTTCGACGCGATCGGCGCCGGCCATCACGCCCAGCTCGGCTGCCGCCACTGCCGTGCCGCGGTCGTTGTGCGGATGCAGCGACAGGATCACGCTGTCGCGGCGCGCGAGGTTGCGATGCATCCACTCGACCTGGTCGGCATACACGTTGGGCGTGGCCATCTCGATGGTGGCCGGCATGTTCAGGATCACCTTGTTGTCCGGCGTCGCACCCCAGGTTTCGGTGACGGCATTGCAGACATCCAGCGCGAAATCGAGCTCGGTGCCGCTGAAAGTTTCGGCGCTGTACTGCAGCACCCACTCGGTTTCCGGATGCTCGGCGCACAATTGCTTGATCAGCTTGACCGCATCGACCGCCATCTGCTTGGTTTCTTCGCGGCTCATGCCGTACACGATGTCGCGGAAAGGCTGGGAGGTGGCGTTGTACACGTGCAGGATCGCACGACGCGCACCGGCAAGCGCTTCGACAGTACGGCGAATCAAGTGCTCGCGCGCCTGCGTCAAACCTTCGATGGTCACATCGTCGGGAATATGATTGCCTTCGATCAGCTGGCGCACGAAATCGAAATCGGTCTGCGACGACGAGGGAAAAGCCACTTCGATTTCCTTGAAGCCGATCTGGCACAGCATCTTGAACATGCGCATCTTGCGCTCGGCATTCATGGGCTCGAACAAGGCCTGGTTGCCGTCGCGCAGGTCAGTGCTCATCCAGATCGGCGGCTGGGTGATGAGCTTGCCCGG
>JAFAGG010000049.1 GCA_023422955.1 Pseudomonadota bacterium
TTCCCATATTTATTTCCTTACTTCTTTGCTCGCGCGCGATCACATTTCAAAATGTGATCGCGCCTTTTCCTACGCTATAATCGCGCATTTATTCCTTCCAGAGAGACGAGTCACAGCATGAGTTTGAACAGCGTACCCGCCGGTCGTGATCTGCCTAACGATTTCAATGTGATCATCGAAATTCCGATGAATGCGGATCCCATCAAGTATGAAGTGGACAAGGAAACAGGCGCGATCTTCGTCGATCGCTTCATGGGCACGTCCATGCATTATCCTTGCAATTACGGCTATATACCGCAAACGCTGGCCAAGGATGGCGATCCGGTCGATGTGCTGGTGATTACTCCGTTTCCGCTGATTCCAGGCGTGGTCGTGCGCTGCCGTGCCATCGGCGTGCTGAAAATGACGGACGATGGCGGCGAGGATTCCAAGATTCTGGCGGTGCCCGCCGACAAGATCCTGCCGATCTACAAGCACTGGCAAAAGCCGGAAGACATGAATGAACTGCGCATCAAGCAGATCCAGCATTTCTTCGAGCACTACAAGGATCTGGAAGCAGGCAAGTGGGTCAAGATCGACGGCTGGTATGGTCCTGAGGAGGCCAAGTCTGAAATCATGTCCGGCGTGGAGAGCTACAAGAGCAATCCCGAGCAGGCTTGAGGGCTGAAGCTTGAGAACTGAAGCAAGCATCTAAAACGAAACGGCGCTCAAGCGCCGTTTCGTTTTTTTGACTCTGATTCTGATTCGGCCCGAAGAGCGGCGACGGCTCAGAAATACAAGAGCACGCCGGCAGCCAGCAGGGCGGCGCTTATTCCTATGCTTAATACGCCTGGCACGCGGCGCTGCGACAGCGCACGAAGCGGATTGATGCCGGAATAATCCAGGTCGCTCAGACGGCGCTGGCGGCGCTGGCGAATCAGGTAATGCCGCAAATCCTGCACCATTTCATCGGCATGCTGGTAACGCGAAGCGGGGCGCTTGGACATTGCTTTCATCGCAATCCGGGACAATTCCACGGGTATGGCAGGATTGATGCGGTGCGGCGGCACGGGGGATTTGGTGCGCAGCATTTCCAGCAGTTCCACCCAGTTATCGGTTTGATGGGGCTTTTGTCCGCACAGCATTTCATACATCACGACACCCAGCGAGTAAATATCGGTGCGCGCGTCTATGGGTTGTCCCAGCGCCTGTTCCGGCGACATGTAGTGCGGCGTGCCCAGCAGGTTATTGCCCGATAGCGTGTAGGTCTGGTCATTGGTCCACCACGAGCTGGAGATGCGGTCGGGTGATCGGGCAATGCCGAAGTCGACCAGGACGGGCCGCTGCTTGTCATTGACAAAGATGTTGCCGGGCTTGATGTCGCGATGAATGACGCTGTGCTGGTGAGCATGATGGAGGGCATCGGCTACGCGCCATATGATGGCGGCAACGTCCTCGAACTTGAAAAAATTTTCGTCCTCCAGCCATTTGCCGAGGGTTTTTCCCTCCAGGTATTCCATGGCGATCCAGGCCGTTCCATTCTCGGTCGAAGCGTCATAAATGGTGACGATGCCGGGATGTGAAATTCTGCCGGCGGCACGTGCTTCATTGATGAATTCTTCGGCATGCTGCTTGCGCTCGATAGGATGCAAGCCCGGATTGAAAGTCTTGACGGCGACCTTGCGGTCTATTACCGGATCGTGGGCGAGGTAGACGGCGCCTACGATGCCGCGCCCCAGTTCGCGCAAGATATGGAAACGGCCTATGCGATTGATGGCGGGAGCGTCCACCTCAGACATCAGGGAAGAACTTGCTTGCATGGGCATGGGCCTGTAGAAACATGGAACAGAAATCGCATTTTGCTGTGCAGAAACTAGCATAGCCGATGGCCACGCAAAAGCGGTCTTAGCATGCCGAAACATTATTTAATTTGCAAGTTATGCCGGCTATTTGAGGTGATTCCGCCACATTCGTTTGCGCTCATTTCCAAGATGCTATAGGCGCCAAGGATGCCGGAGTTGCCAAGTCGCTTCAAATTTCAGAGCTCGCGATACGGCAGTTGCTCATTCAATTCATGCACATAATGCGCGACACCCGCGCTTTCCCGTTCCAGGAAACGCTGTACCGCTTCCGCAAATGCGGGATGCGCCAGCCAATGGGCGGACTGCGTTGTTTGCGGTTCGAAGCCGCGTGCCAGCTTGTGTTCTCCCTGGGCGCCGCCTTCAAAACAGGAAAGACGGTGCCTAATGCAGTATTCAATACCCTGGTAATAAGCCGTTTCAAAATGCAGGCAGGAATGATGTTCCACTGCGCCCCAGTAACGACCGTAAAGCGTTTTGTCGTCGCGAAAGAACAGGGAAGCGGCAATGGGTTTTCCCGCACGCTCGGCGAGAACCAGCACCAACTGGTCGGGCATTGCGGCGGCGATGCGCAGGAAAAAATCCAGGTTCAGATAAGGCGTGGACCGGTGCTCAGCATAGGTGCGGTCGTAACAGCGCTTGAAAAAAGCCCAGTCAGCTTCGCTGGCATCGTGACCCGACAAGTGGCGAAAGCTGATGCCGGCCTCTTTTACCTTGCGGCGCTCGGCGCGGATGTTCTTGCGCTTTTTCGCTTCCAGCGTAGCGAGAAAATCGTCAAAACTTTCATAAGCCCGATTCAGCCAGTGAAACTGCACGCCTGCGCGCAACAAAAAACCGGCTTCCTGCAAGGCTTGTGCTTCATCTTCTGGCAGAAACAGGACATGGGTGGAAGAAAAGTCCAGGTCCTGTTGCAACTGCTTGAGCGCAGCTATCAATGCCTGCCGTGCTGCGGCATCACGCGCCAGCAAGCGGCTGCCCGTGACCGGGGTAAACGGAATGGCAGACAAAAGCTTGGGATAGTATTCCAGTCCGTGGCGGTGATAGGCATCTGCCCAGGCCCAATCGAAGACATATTCGCCGTAGGAGTGATCCTTCATGTATAGCGGCATCGCGGCATGCAGTTCCTTTCCGGCCCAGAGCGTGATGAACCGAGGCTGCCAGCCGGTATCGGCTGTAGCGCAAGCGGATGCCTGCAAGGCATGAAGAAAGGCGTGAGAGAGAAAGGGATTGCGATCCGCAAGCGCAGCGATGAGCGCATCCCACGCTTGGGCTTCGACTTCATCCAGCGAAGCAAGCAAGCGGCATTCGTAGGTTTGATCAGACATCCATTTCCTTTGATTGCATGGACTATCCCTGGAATAGACAGCCCCGCAGGCATTGTACGCAAAATGATAGGCCGGGACAGGCGACTGCTTCGGCAAGGAGAGGAGGGAGAAGAGGGCGGAAGCATGAAGCCTCGCTGCGCAGGCGTGAGGAAATTCTTCGGACGAACGTGCCGCAACACAGCGTGCAAGTGACAGGCGCATGCGATAATTTGCCCCTGATTTTCAAGTTGCCTCGCCACCATGAACGTTCAAGTTGCACTCGCCCAGTTGAATTGCAGCGTTGGGGATATCGCTGCCAACCGAGTAAAAATCGCCGTTGCGGCCCGCCGTGCCGCCGCACAGGGAGCCGATGTCGTGTTGACGCCGGAGCTGGGACTGGTGGGTTATCCGCCGGAAGACCTGCTGTTGCGCGATGCTTTTTATACGGCGGCGGAAGAGGCATTAAATGCCCTGGCGGCAGAGCTCGCGGACCTGGCAAATGTGCATGTGGTGGTGGGCCATCCGCTGCGCCGCGCCGGCGTCAATTTCAATGCCGCCTCCGTGCTGGTCAACGGCAAGGTCGCGCATACCTACTGCAAGCATGAATTGCCCAATACGACGGTGTTCGATGAAAAGCGCTATTTCGCATCGAGCGAGCAGCCCTGCGTATTCGAAGTAAAGGGTCTGCGCTTTGCCATCAACATCTGCGAAGACAACTGGTTTCCCTTTACGGCTGCAAAAGCAAAAGAGGCCGGCGCGCAGATCTTGCTGAGCCTGAATGCCTCGCCGTACCACATGAGCAAGCAGGAAGCGCGTTATGAAGTCATGCGTGCCAACGTGATGTCGCAGGGCTTGAGCCTGGTGTACGCAAACATGGTGGGCGGCCAGGATGAACTGATCTTCGACGGTAACTCCTTTGTGATGGATGCATCCGGCAAGGTGACTGCCTTGCTGAAGCATTGCGAAGAGGATTTGCGCATCGCGAGTTTCGATGGTCCGCAGCCGCAGCTTTCCCTGCTTGAAGCGCAGCCGTCACTGGAAGCGCAGGTGTACGCCGCGCTGGTGCTGGGGGTGCGCGACTATATCGGCAAGAATGGTTTTCCCGGTGCGCTGATCGGCATGTCCGGCGGCGTCGATTCGGCGCTGACGCTGGCGATTGCAGTCGATGCGCTGGGTGCCGGCAAGGTCAGGGCAGTCATGATGCCTTCGCCCTATACAGCGGACATTTCGCTGATCGATTCACGCGACATGGTAAAGCGCGTCGGGGTGCGCTACGATGAGTTGCCGATCGCGGATTGTTTCGATGCGTTTCGCAATACGCTGGCCGAGGAATTCAAGGGCTTGCCGGAAGATACGACGGAAGAAAATATTCAGGCGCGCATACGCGGAACGCTGCTGATGGCCTTGTCCAACAAGTACGGCTCTATCGTTCTGACTACCGGCAACAAGAGTGAAATCGCAGTGGGATATTGCACCTTGTACGGCGACATGGCCGGCGGCTTTGCGGTGATCAAGGATATTGCGAAAACCCTGGTGTATCGCTTGTGCGCCTATCGCAATAGCGTGTCGGAAGTCATACCGGAGCGCATCCTGACCCGCGCGCCTTCCGCCGAGCTGCGTCCCGATCAGACCGACCAGGATTCGCTGCCGCCGTATGAAGTGCTGGATGCGATCATGCGGATGTACATGGAAGAAAACCAGAGCGTTGCGCAGATCGTGGCAGCGGGATATCAGGAGAGCGACGTGGAGCGCGTCACGCGCCTGATCAAGATCAGCGAATACAAGCGCCGCCAGGCGCCGGTCGGCATACGCGTTACGCATCGTGCCTTCGGACGCGACTGGCGTTATCCGATTACCTCAAAATTCCGTGAATAGGAGAATCGTTCGTGAAGCAGATTACAGCAATCATCAAACCCTTCAAGCTTGACGAAGTGCGGGAAGCGCTGGCCGAAGTGGGCGTATCCGGCCTGACCGTGACCGAGGTAAAAGGTTTCGGCCGCCAGAAAGGACACACCGAACTCTATCGCGGCGCGGAATATGTCGTGGATTTTCTGCCCAAGGTGAAAGTGGAAGCGGTAGTGCCCGATGACGCAGTGGACGATGCCATGGAAGCCATCATCAAGGCGGCGCGCACCGGCAAGATCGGCGATGGCAAGATCTTCGTGCAGAATGTCGAGCAGGTGATCCGCATCCGCACCGGCGAGACCGGACCCGACGCGATTTGAACGCACGTTGAACACGTGCTTTGAACGAATGCAGCCATGAACAAAAGCCGCTAGTCCGGCGGCTTTTGGTTTTCAGCTTTGCGCCTTGAGTAGCACTACCAGCGCGCCGGAACCGCCGTCGGCAGCCTTGGCCTGGCAGAAGGCCAGCACTTCTTCCTTTTGCACCAGCCAGTTGCGCACCTTGTTCTTCAGCACCGGCTCCTTGTTCACCGAACCCAAACCTTTGCCGTGAATGATGCGCACGCAGCGCAGGCCGCGCTTGCATGCATGCCTGAGAAATTCAGCCAGCATCTCGCGCGCCTGGTCGCGCCGCAAGCCATGCAGGTCGAGCTGATCCTGGATCACCCAGTGGCCGCGTCTCAGCTTGCGCACCACATCGGGGCCTATGCCGTTGCGCGTATAGCTCAGCGCTTCATCGGTATCGAGCAGGCTTTCAACGCTGAATTCGTCGGATAGCGATTCCTGCAGGGCCGCCTGTTCATCCGCGATGCGCTGGCGTGCCAGCGGCAGAGGGCGGGGCGGGACGTCGATATGCCGGTCGCCCGTAGAAAGCGGCGCCACCTCGCCTATGCTCTGACGGAATAGATCGGCATCGCGGCGGGCTTGCTGTGCCAGGCGCTGGCGTTCGGCAGCTTCCTGCTGGCGCCGCTCCGCCTCTCGCTTGAGGTCACCCCGCAATGCCTTGAGATCGCTGAGTTGCTTGATCGATGCCATGGCGAACCTTGCTTATGCAAACGTCCCGCAGAAACTGACAAGCGCGGGACGTTCAGGACTTCGTAGCTTTTACTGTTTACTGTTTCAGGCCTTCCAGATAACGCTGCGCATCGAGCGCGGCCATGCAGCCGGTGCCGGCACTGGTAATGGCCTGGCGATAGATGTGATCCTGTACGTCGCCCGCGGCGAATACGCCGGGCACGCTGGCTGCGGTCGCCATACCTTCCAGGCCGGACTTGGTCACGATGTAACCGTTCTGCATTTCCAGCTGGCCTTCGAAGATGGATGTATTGGGCTTGTGGCCGATTGCGATGAACACGCCGTGCAGGGCAATGTCGCTGGTGCTGTCATCCTGCGTGGACTTGATGCGCAGGCCGGTTACGCCGCTGTCGTCGCCCAGTACTTCATCCAGTGTGTGATTCCATTTGATTTCCACTTTGCCTTCCTTGACCTTTTCCATCAGGCGGTCGATCAGGATAGGCTCGGCACGGAACTTGTCGCGGCGATGGATCACCGTTACCTTGTTGGCGATATTGGTCAGGTAAAGCGCTTCTTCCACGGCAGTATTGCCGCCGCCGACCACGGCCACTTCCTGGCCACGGTAGAAGAAGCCGTCGCAGGTCGCGCAGGCGGACACGCCGCGGCCCATGAAAATTTCTTCGGACGGCAGGCCGAGATACTGTGCCGAGGCGCCGGTCGCGATGATCAATGCATCGCAGGTGTACTCGCCGTTGTCGCCGATCAGGCGGATGGGCTTTTCGTTCAGCTTGGTGGTGTGGATATGGTCGAACACGATTTCAGTGTTGAAGCGCTCCGCGTGCTGCAGCATGCGCTGCATCAGTTCCGGGCCTTGCACGCCGAGCGGATCGCCGGGCCAGTTTTCCACGTCGGTGGTGGTCATCAGCTGTCCGCCCTGTTCCACGCCAGTGATCAGTACCGGGTTGAGATTGGCGCGAGCCGCATACACTGCGGCGGCGTAGCCGGCAGGGCCGGAACCGAGAATGAGAACGTGCGCGTGTTTGGGACTGGACATGGTGGCAATAAAAAGTTTGAATGAGTAAAGGTTTGTATAAAAGACAAACTATGTCATATTCGTATGCCATAAAGATGGCGCTAATGCCGCGTATTTCAAGCGGAGCCGGATTTATGCGGCTTGGCAACAGAAAACTGGTTAAGATTATAGACCATGGCCGCTTCCCCCATCGGAAGCGGTCCCAAACAGGGAGCAAGTCCGCTTCAAGGGCTTGACCGCATAGCATCACGTTTTATGACTAGAGCAACTTACACTCGCAACACCGCCCCCGTAGAACAACCTCCCAGCCGCTTCGTGCGCCTGCTTTCCGAAGCGCGCTGGCTGGTACTGGCAGCGCTGGCGGTTTACCTGATCCTGATTTTTTCTTCGTATTCCAAGTCCGATCCGGGCTGGTCGCACGAAGTCTATGGTGCATCGCTGAATAATAGGGGCGGGCAGGTCGGCGCCTGGCTGGCGGACCTGATGCTTTACATTTTCGGCTTCTCGGCCTGGTGGTGGTGCGTGATGCTGCTGCGCACCGTATGGAGCGGTTATCGCAGCCTGTCGCGCCGCTACGTGCTGGAGCAGCAGGAGAATCCGGTCCATCGTTATGACGGCCTGATTCGGGGCACGGGCTTTGCCTTGCTGCTGCTGGCCAGTTCCAGTCTTGAACATATCCGCATGTACAAGCTGCCGGTCGAGTTGCCGGGTGTGTCCGGCGGCGTGCTGGGCAATGTGATGGGCAGCTTTGTGCAATCGGCGCTCGGGTTCACCGGCTCCACCTTGCTGCTGTTGCTGCTGCTGGGCCTGGGCATGAGCCTTTTCTTCCAGATGTCCTGGCTTACCGCGGCGGAAAAGCTGGGCGCCGCGGCAGAGGGTTTCGTTCTGTGGGTGAAGAACCGCTATCTCGCACGCGTCGATCGCAAGCTCGGTCATGTCGCTGCGGTAAAGCGTGAAGAAACCGTGGTGCAAGAGCGCGCAAAGATCATCGAAGCGCCGCCTATCCGCATCGAACCGCAGCTGGTGCATGTGCCCAAATCGGAACGCGTGGAAAAGGAAAAGCAGGTATCGCTGTTCAGCGATATGACCGATACCAATCTGCCGCCGCTGTCGCTGCTGGATGCAGCGCCCGCCACGCAGGAAACGGTGAGCGTGGAAACGCTGGAGTTCACCAGCCGCCTGATCGAGAAAAAGCTGTCCGACTTCGGCGTGGAAGTGAAAGTGGTTGCGGCTTATCCGGGACCAGTGATTACGCGCTATGAAATTGAACCGGCGACCGGCGTGAAGGGCAGCCAGATCGTCAACCTCGCGCGCGATCTGGCGCGTGCGCTGTCGCTGATTTCGATACGCGTGGTCGAGACCATCCCCGGCAAGAATTACATGGGACTGGAACTGCCCAATCCCAAGCGCCAGATCGTGCGCCTGACGGAAATTCTCGGCTCCAAGGTCTACAACGACAATGCCTCCAGTCTCACGGTCGCGCTGGGCAAGGATATCGCCGGGCATCCTGCCGTGGCCGATCTCGCCAAGATGCCGCATCTGCTAGTGGCGGGCACGACCGGTTCCGGCAAGTCGGTAGGCATCAATGCCACCATCCTGTCGCTGCTGTACAAGTCCGATCCCAACCAGGTGCGCCTGATCCTGATCGATCCCAAGATGCTGGAGCTGTCGATTTACGAAGGCATTCCGCACTTGCTGGCGCCGGTGGTGACCGACATGCGTCAGGCCGGCCATGCGCTGAACTGGGCCGTGAACGAGATGGAGCGCCGTTACAAGCTGATGTCCAAGCTGGGCGTACGCAACCTTGCGGGCTACAACAACAAGATCGACGACGCGACCAAGAAGGAACAGAAGATTCCGAATCCTTTCAGCCTGACGCCGGATGCACCGGAGCCGCTGGAAAAACTGCCGACCATCGTGATCATCATCGACGAACTGGCCGACCTGATGATGGTGGTGGGCAAGAAGGTGGAAGAACTGATTGCGCGCATCGCACAAAAAGCGCGAGCAGCCGGCATCCACCTGATTCTCGCCACGCAGCGTCCGTCGGTCGACGTGATCACCGGCCTGATCAAGGCCAATATCCCGACGCGTATCGCCTTCCAGGTCAGCAGCAAGATCGACTCGCGTACCATCCTCGACCAGATGGGCGCGGAGGCTTTGCTGGGCATGGGCGACATGCTGTACATGCCGCCCGGAACCGGCCTGCCGGTGCGCGTGCATGGGGCGTTTGTATCGGATGACGAAGTGCATCGGGTAGTCGCGCATCTGAAGGAGCAGGGCGAGCCGAACTACATCGAAGGCATACTCGAAGGCGGCGTGGCCGAAGAGGGCGGTGAGGGCATGCCGGGCAGCGAAGGGGGCGGCGAGGCCGATCCCATGTATGACCAGGCGGTGGCGGTGGTGCTCAAGCACAGGCGCGCTTCCATTTCACTGGTGCAAAGACATTTACGCATCGGTTACAACCGTGCTGCACGCCTGCTGGAACAAATGGAGCAAAGTGGTTTAGTCTCGTCAATGCAGTCCAATGGCAACCGGGAGATACTGGTTCCGGGCAGCAAAGAAGAGTGATCCCACAGGAGAAACGATTGATCAAACAGATTTCACGCTTGACGCTGGTCGCAGGTTTGCTGGCATTTTCTACCTTGGCTTCGGCCTCGGCGCTGGAGCAATTCAAGAATTTTGTCGCGACCACCAAGGCTGCCAAGGGCGAGTTCACGCAGCGCCAGCTCAAGACCGACAAGCAGGGCAAGACGCAGGTATCGAATGCGTCCGAAGGCAGCTTTCAGTTTGCGCGCCCCGGCCGCTTCATCTGGCTGTACCAGAAGCCGTATGAGCAATTGCTGCAGGCCGACGGCGAGCAGCTCTACATTTACGATGCCGACCTGAATCAGGTGACGATACGCAAGCTTGGCGATGCGCTGGCTTCTTCGCCTGCCGCCATCCTGTTCGGCAGCAATGAAGTCGAAAAGAATTTTACGATGAAGGAGGGCGGCAGCAAGGATGGGCTGGACTGGCTGCAACTGACGCCGCGCGCCAAGGATACGCCGTTCGAGCAGATAGGCATCGGCCTGCGCAACGGTACGCCGGAAGCGATGGAGTTGCGCGATGCCTTCGGCCAGGTCAGCCTGCTGACTTTCCAGCGCTTCGAGAAAAATCCGGCCATGTCGCCCAACCAGTTCAAGTTTGACATTCCGAAAGGCGCCGACGTCGTGCGGCAATAAGGAGGGCGGCCAGGCTGGACTTGTCCAGTTTGGCCCTCTGCCATTCCCTGGCTTTGAAAAAAGCGATAATGCGTTTGCCGTTTTTCTTTTCTTTCTTTTCCTTTTCCTGCGCTTTCATTCATGTGCCTGATTCCTGAACCGCTGCTGTCGCCTGGAGCGCCACATGGCTGATCTGTTTGCCGTCGCACCCGAGGTACCGCTGGCCGAAGCCTTGCGGCCCAAGACGCTGGACGAGGTAGTCGGGCAATCGCATTTGCTGGGTCCGGGCAAGCCCTTGCGGCTGGCGTTCGAATCGGGCAAGCCGCATTCCATGATCCTGTGGGGGCCGCCGGGCGTGGGTAAGACCACGCTGGCGCGGCTTACCGCATCCGCCTTTCATTACGAATTCATTGCGCTGTCCGCCGTTTTTTCCGGCGTGAAGGATATCCGCACCGCGATGGAGCAGGCGGAACAGAATCTGGCGATGGGCAAGAAGACCATACTCTTCGTTGATGAAATCCATCGTTTCAACAAGAGTCAGCAGGACGGTCTGCTGCCTTTCGTCGAGTCGGGGCTGGTGGTGTTCATAGGCGCGACGACGGAGAATCCTTCATTCGAAGTCAATTCCGCATTGCTGTCGCGTTCCCAGGTGTATGTGCTGAAGAGCCTGGGCGAAGAAGAGTTGCGTCAGCTGTTCGAACGTGCGCGAGTGAAAGTCTTGTCTCACCTGACGTTCGACGATGTGGCCGTGGATACGCTGGTCGGTTATGCCGACGGCGATGCGCGCCGTTTCCTGAACCTGCTGGAGCAGACCGAAACGGCGTCCCGCGCAGCCAAGACCACCGTCATCAATGCCGACTTCATCAACAATGCCCTGACGCTGAATGCGCGTCGTTTCGACAAGGGCGGCGACAATTTCTACGACCAGATTTCAGCGCTGCACAAGTCGGTGCGCGGCTCGCATCCGGATGCAGCGCTGTACTGGCTGTGCCGCATGCTGGACGGCGGCGCCGACCCGCGCTACCTGTCGCGCCGCATCGTGCGCATGGCATGGGAAGACATAGGGCTGGCCGATCCGCGCGCGATGCAGATCGCCAATGAAGCGGCTGCGACCTATGAAAGACTGGGCTCTCCTGATGGAGAGTTGGCTCTGGGGCAGGCCGTGATTTACCTGGCGATTGCCGCCAAGAGCAATGCCGGCTACAAGGCCTACAACCAGGCCCGGGCCTTCGTCAAGCAGGACAAGTCGCGCGAGGTGCCGGTGCATCTGCGCAATGCGCCGACCAAGCTGATGAAGGAACTGGGTTACGGGCACGAGTACCGCTATGCCCATGACGAGCCCGATGCCTATGCGGCCGGGGAGACTTATCTGCCGGATGACATGGCTGAACCCAACTGGTATCAGCCGGTCCCGCGCGGATTGGAAGGCAAGATCGCCGAAAAAATGGCTTACCTGCGCACGCTGGACCAGCAGGCGAAAAACAAGGACGGCGATTAAGGAGATGATTGAGCGGCAATCGAGCCGCGCTTGATCTTCCTGTGGGAGTCACCCGCATCACTTGATACAATGGCGCTTTCGCCAATTTCCCCTTTCTGCATCCTTTCCATTTTTTACCATGATCGACATTCAACTCCTACGCAAAGACATCGCCAGCGTGGCGGCGCGTCTTGCTGCGCGCAAGTTCCAGCTCGATGTTGAGGCCTTCAATGCGCTTGAAGCCGAGCGCAAGCAGATCCAGACCCGCACCGAAGAATTGCAGGGCAAGCGCAACAGCCTGTCCAAGCAAATCGGCGCCTTGAAGGGCAAGGGGGAGGATGCGTCGGCGGTGATGGCGGAAGTGGCCGGTATCGGCGATGAACTGAAAGCGTCGGCAACCCGCCTGGATGAAATCCAGGCCAGGATGAGCGAATTTCTGCTCAACGTTCCTAACTTGCCGCATGAGTCGGTGCCGGCAGGACAGGACGAGTCCGGCAACGTGGAAGTGCGCAAGGTCGGCACGCCGCCCAGCTTCGATTTCGAAGTGAAGGATCATGTCGATGTCGGTGGTGCGCTGGGCCTGGATTTTGAAACGGCAGCCAAATTGTCGGGCGCACGTTTTGCGCTGATGAAAGGCGGCATCGCCCGACTGCATCGCGCACTCGCCCAGTTCATGCTCGATACCCACGTGACAGAGCATGGCTACACCGAGTGCTACACGCCGTATATCGTCAACGCCGATACGCTGCGCGGCACCGGCCAGTTGCCCAAGTTCGAAGATGACCTGTTCAAGGTCAGCAAGGGCGGGGACGAGGCCGATAAGGGTGAAAAGCTTTACCTGATTCCGACTTCCGAAGTGTCGCTGACCAATATCGTGCGCGACGAGATTGTGGCGGCCGAAGAACTGCCGATGCGATTGACCGCGCATACCCCATGCTTCCGCTCGGAAGCCGGCAGTTATGGGCGCGACACGCGCGGCATGATACGCCAGCACCAGTTCGACAAGGTGGAAATGGTGCAGATCGTGCACCCGGAAAAATCCTACGAGGCACTGGAAGAAATGGTGTCGCACGCGGAAAAAATCCTGGGCAAGCTGGAATTGCCTTACCGAGTGATCACGCTGTGCACTGGCGACATGGGTTTCGGCGCTGCCAAGACCTATGACATCGAAGTATGGCTGCCTGCGCAGAATACTTATCGGGAAATTTCCTCGATCTCGAACTGCGAAGCCTTCCAGGCTCGCCGCATGCAGGCCCGCTTCCGCAACGCCCAGGGCAAACCGGAACTGGTGCATACGCTGAACGGTTCCGGCCTGGCGGTAGGCCGTACTCTGGTGGCGATCCTGGAAAACTACCAGCAGGCCGACGGCAGCGTGATCGTGCCGGAAGCGCTGCGTTCCTACATGGGTGGCATGGAAAAATTGGTTCCGCAGTAAGAAGACTTACCGCAAGCGGAAGAGTTTGATATAATCGCCTGCTTTCCGGTTACCCAGACCGGAAAATCGACCGAATCAGGAGAGGTGGCAGAGTGGTCGAATGTACCTGACTCGAAATCAGGCGTACGTTAAATCGTACCGTGGGTTCGAATCCCACCCTCTCCGCCAGTATTGAAAGAAAAAGCCGCTATTTTTAGCGGCTTTTTTATTTGGTGCGGGATTTTTTACCTATCAAAACTTTGATGAAGCGCGGGAATCAATCAGGAGATATTCACCAAAGTTTCAGTGCGGCGCCATGGATGCTTTTTCTATGCAGGCCACGAATTTTTGAGGATAGGGCGATCTCTGCATTCAGTAATCTTATTCACTCCGCCGTTCCATTTCCAGGCGAAGCAGTTGCAGCACTTCTCTTCGTTTCTTCGCTTCTCGGTTCAAGGCCCAGAGTGCGACTGCAATCACAGCGCCGAATATCGCGACAAATTGTTCGCCCTGAGAGGAGCGCCGAACCATTTCGATGATGACGTAAAGGCCGGCAAGGAAGGGAATGCCAAGCATGATAGCGACGACGATGCGCTGAAAGAGCGGGATGTTGCGGAATAAGACTTGAGATGCTGCGATCTTTTCAAGTTCTTTGATTTTTTCGTCGGAGCAGCTATGAATCCAGCTGTAGTCTCTCATGATATTTTTCTCTTTTCCTCATTGGTTCTGCCAAGGCCGGATGGCTTTTTTTTGTCGTGTTTGCCATTTTATTTTCCGTCTTGCGAGCGGCAGTTGCGAAACGCAATATTGCCACATAAGTTCGTAATTTTCGCGAAAAATGAAAATGCCGCCTATGTTCGGAGGCGGCATTTTTAGCTTCTCGGTCGGTGAATATTACTGAACTTGAGGATGTGGAAACGTAAGCAAGATCCACGGCTCAAGGTGAGATGTTGCCAGTGCCGGTCCGAAGCTTTTCGAATCCGTTCCTGCACCTAGCCATGATTCCTGAATCCTGGATGGCCTCAACATGCAAGTTCAGGGCGACTGGATGGCGGACTGGAACCGCAGGGCGGAACACATGCACTCACACTCATGATCAGGCTCTTGCTTTTCCAAACTTGCCCTTGCTGCAAGGTGCGGCTGGTGCGAAGATTGGATGTGTTCAGGCACTTCAGGCACTCGTCCATCAATCTTTATTTTCTTCTCCGCTGATATGAGAGTACGGCCACCTCCGCTTGCACATATCGGGCACAGGCTCCTCGCTTTGCTGAAGCGCGCCAGTCTGGTCGAGCGTTCCTTGTTGGTCCTGATGATATTGTTTGCTTCCGCACTCTGGGGATTCAGCGAACTGGCGGAGGCGGTGATGGATGGTGAAACGCATGCCTTCGATGAGCGCCTGCTGCTGGCTTTCCGCAATCCCGCAGACTTGTCTGATCCTGTCGGCCCGGGCTGGTTCGAGGAAGTGATGCGGGATTTCACGTCGCTGGGCGGGACCGCCATACTTGCCTTCATAACCTTAGGCGTGGCGGGATACCTGGTGATGATGTGCAAGCGTGGCGCAGCGTTGCTGCTGCTGCTGGCGGTGAGTGGCGGCATCTTGCTCAGCCACTTGCTGAAATGGGGATTCGACCGGCCGCGTCCCGATCTGGTGCCGCATATCACCGAGGTCTATACGCAGAGTTTTCCTAGTGGGCATGCAATGCTGTCGGCGGTGGTGTATCTGACGATAGGCGCAGTGCTGTCGCGCACGCGGTCGGAGGTGCGTATCAAGGTGTACTTGCTGGGCATGGCGGTTCTGGCCACGGTAGCGGTCGGCATCAGCCGTATTTATCTGGGCGTGCACTGGCCCAGCGATGTGCTGGCGGGCTGGGCGGTAGGGGCCGGTTGGGCCTTGATGTGGTGGATGATCATGCTCTGGATGCAGGCGCGCGGGCGCGTGGAACTGGAAAGCAGGGGGCAAACTGAAAAGCCTGAATGACGATGACCGGAAACGTCTGATCATCAGTGTCAGGCCGACGGTATTCGCCTTGCATGGTTTTTCAGCGAACGCAGCCTGTTGATGGCATTTGCCAGCACGCCGTTTCCCGTTGCGGCCTCATTCAATAAACTGCGCTTGAGTTCTCCGGCATAACCGCTCACGGCGGTTTGCAATGCGAAGCGGCCATTGAGAATCAGGTGCAGGTAGGAGCGGTAAACAACCAGCTTTTCCAGCTTCACGTCTTTTGCCAGGAAGCGGTACTTGTTTTCGTTCTGGCCGTGATCGAAGCTGAAATGCCTGCCGCCGCGACGTATGCATTCGCAAATGGTGAGGTAGGCGCAGAGGGTGCCGATCCGGTCATCATCATAGGCGGGGTTGTGGGCATTCACGCGGGCGAAGTAGGTGGTGCCGATCTGGTAACGTATCGAGCCCGCGCAAATTTTTCCATCCAGCCTGATTACGCATGCCATGCCTCTTTCCTTGCTGAGACGAAGAATGCGCTGCAGTTCGGCTTCATCGATGCTGGATACCTTGCACTTGTTCGCCATGCGCAAGCGGTTGAATGCGATGATGGTGCGGATATCCTCTTCCCGGATAGCTTCACGGGTGCTCACTTCGAACTGAAAGTCGGGATGACGCCGCTTCAGGCGATTCTGGTAATAGTTCAGATGCTGGCGCGTCGACTTGCTCAGCCTGGATCGGTACTCGTCAACGGTATCGGGCAGCTCAAGTGCTATATCCTCGCCGACCTGGAAGCGCTGACAGGGCAGCGGCAGGGTGGCGAAGGACGGTCTGACGGAACGGAAGCGGATGATGCTGACCTGCGGGTAGCGGGCATACGCCGCCTGGGCGAAATGTTTTACCTGCGACTCTTCCAGCATCATGCCTTCATTCACGACCTGCAGTGTCTGTCCCTGAAGTTCATACAGGAACAGCGCCTTGATCTCGTCGCCTTCCCGCGCGACATAAGTGCTGGCGTTTTCAGCGCCGCCATAGATGCGGAACTGGGCCATGGATGAGAATATGCTGCCGTACAAATGTTCCAGTTCGTTTTCAGCAAAAGCAGGGACCTCGTTCTCGTGGAAGCAGGTGACGAGGGAGGAGGGCATGTTGGAGAGTTGAGCGATGGCAAAGTTTGAAAGGCGATGCTTTGCCCAGTATAAGCAAGCGCGTCCCGCGCTTCTTGAGCAAACTTAATATGTACTTAAAACGCACTGGTTTGGCGGCGATAAGGCGCGATCTATCGTTTGCCGGCAGATGCGAAAAGTCGTGCTTGCGGTTTCGTGCAGAGGGATTTGATAGAATGAGGGCGGTCTGTCCACGAAGCGCCGCGCCTTTTAATTGCGCGGAGATACATTGCTTCGCAGGGACGCAAATTCGAAAGTTTTTTCTGGCTTACCTTGGAGGGGATGCATTAGCATCAGGAAACAATGACGACACTAATTTATACACACGAAGCCTGTTTTGAACACCGTCCTGGTCCAGGACATCCTGAATCGCCGGAGCGTTTGCGCGCTGTCTTGGATGCATTGCAGAAGCCGGAATTCGAAGCGCTGCAATGGCGCGATGCCCCCATGGGAACGCGTGAACAAGTCTTGATGATACATACCGAGGACTTTGTCGATCACGTCGAACGCGTTGCGCCGAGCACGGGTTATGCCGCGCTGGATGCCGGCGATACCGTGATGTCGCCGGGTTCGCTGGAGGCCGTGATGCGTTGCGTGGGCGCGGCCTGTGCCGGTGTCGATTCGGTGCTGAACAAGGACGTGCGCAATGTGTTCTGCGCGACCCGGCCTTGCGGCCATCATGCCGAGCCTGATCGCGCGATGGGATTCTGCGTGTACAACCAGGCCGCGATTGCCGCGGCGTATGCCGTTGAAGTGCACAAGCTGCAGCGGGTTGCGGTAATCGATTTCGACGTTCACCACGGCAACGGCACGCAGGAAGCTTTCTACAACCGTCCCGAACTGTTCTACGCATCCAGTCACCAGTCGCCGTTCTATCCCGGCACGGGCGCGCGCGGGGAACGCGGTGAATCGGACAATATCGTGAATATCCCCTTGCCGCGCGGCTGCGATTCCGCCATGTTCCGCAAGCATATCGAAGAGGAAATGCTGCCGGAGATTCGTCGCTTCAATCCGGAACTGGTGATCATTTCCGCCGGCTTCGATGCGCATCATCTCGATCCGCTGGCCGGCCTGAGCCTGCAGGATGACGACTATCGCTGGGTCACGGAAGAACTGATGAAGATTGCCGACGAATGCTGCGAAGGCCGTGTGGTATCGGTGCTGGAAGGCGGCTATAGCCTGGAAGGCCTGGCTTCCGCCACTGCAGTTCACGTCAAGACGCTGATGGAAAAAAGCCAGTAATCCTCGCAAAAATCATCACTGAAGTAAAAAAGAGTTTCCGGCAGCATTACCCATGCTGCCGGCCTTTTCTCGGCGCAGGCTTGTAATGCTCCTGCAGATATTTCCCCAGCCAGAGCTGGATCTCACCCGGCATCGGCACTCCATCTGCCGACTCGCCTGAATCCAGCATGCGCGTTCCTTCCATGTAGCTCACGGATGCATGAACCGGAATGGCGCGTTCTTCCTCCATCCTCCACAGCACGAATACCTTGGGTTCCGGTGCCGCCCAGTTTTCGAAGTAACCGTCATTCTCGTCGCGATACAGTTCCAGCGTCAGTCCCGAGACCAGGTAACTTTCAGTCGTGTCGCTCCATATCAATTGCTGTACCGCAGGCAGATTGCCCTGATCCGGCACCACAGCAACGGCGGCCCAGCTATGCTCTGCCCATTGCGAATTCAGGCGGCGCTTTTGCATGATGACTGCAATCGGCATTTCTTCCATGGGCATGTTCAGTCTCCGGATTCGATGTGCCCGCAATAGGTTGCGGGCTCAGTTGGAAGCTGCCTTGGCCGGCTGCTTGATGTCTTCGCTGGGAGGAGCGGTTCCCAGCTTTTCGCTGCGAACGACAGTGGGCAGGCCAATGGCGCTGGTTTCACTCTGGCCCCTGCTCATGCCGTTCATGCCGCCGGAACTGTCCGCGGATTCCGTCTGCCAGCCGCGCTGTGCGGCCGTTTCTTGCCAGCGTTGAGCAACGCGGTCCATGGCCGCTGCCAGTTGCTGTTTTTCCTTCTCGGCTTTTGCCTTGGCCTCGGCTTCCTTGCTGGCCTTTTCCGACTCCGCGCTGCTGCTGCCACCGCTGTCGCCGCTCGAGGCTGGAGGATTCTCAGTGGCCGCCGCATCGGGTGTGGTTCCTCCCATTTCCGTACCGCTGACATTGCCTCCCGAGCCCTCAGGTATGCCCGGCGTGCCTTCCGTTTTTACCTGAGCTGTTCCGGTATCGCTTCCCCCGCGCGCCTGTTCAGATGAAGGTGCGGGCGGGCTTTGCGCAGGAGCCTTGGCGGGCACGAATACCGGAGAACCCTGGGCATCCGGCTTTGCCTGAAGGGTGCCGTTCTTGGCCATTACATCTCCGCTCACCAAGCCGCCCGCAGTAACTTGACCTGGAAAGCCGGTTTGATTGCTCTCGCGTGCCTGTTCCTGGGACTCGCCGCAGCCGGCCAGGCCAAGCAGCAGGATCAATGAAGCAGCTATGCGGTGAGATTGCTTGAGCATGAAGGTCTCCTTGTCATCCATGGCTGGGCGGTGTGACGGGATCGCCAGCAACCGATCCGGGCGAGCGGGGCGGGCGTTTCGGATTGGGATGGCCCTTGAGTTCGTCGTACCAGATTTCATGATGCTGCTGGGCCCATTCTTCATCTACCGTGCCGTAGCGCATGGCTTCATAGGCGCCGGGCGTGCCAACCGTGCCGATGTAGGCGTGGCCCATGGTCAAGGCCATGTAGAGCGCGCCGGCACCTATATGGAAATAGTTGGCCCACTGCAGCAGGTAACGCGTGATGCCGAAATCGGACGCGGTATTGAGGAAATAGGGGAAATTCAGCATGAGTCCCGAGATCGACATGATCAGCCCGAGGAACACGACGCCACCCCAGAACCAGAGTTTTTCGCCGGCATTGAAGAAGCCGGCCGGCACATGCTGGTGAGTGGCAATGCCGCCGCCTTTCTTGATCCAGTTCCAGTCCCAGTGCCGAAAGAAATTGCGATTGACGAAGGCGAAGAACATCAGGATGGAAGCAATGATGAACAGCGGGCCGATGAAATTGTGCAGGTACTTGGAGATGATGGCGACCCAGGAAAACGCGTCATGGCCTATCAGCGGCAGCAAGGTTACCTTGCCGAACATGACGATGATGCCGGTCAGCGCCAGGATGACGAAGGTGATGGCGGTGGTCCAGTGCACAAGTCTTTCCCATGCCGTGAAGCGTTGCAGGCGTCGTCCCGATTCGGGAGATGGCCGGGCGGGGCCGACAACCTTGTAGAAAATCAGGAGCAGAAAGGGCACGACCAGCAGTATCGTGCCGGTAATGGTGGCAAGCGGACCGTTGCGCAGCAGGCGCCAGGTATTGCCGCCGCGCTGCAGTACCACATCCTGCTCTGGCATCAGGCCGGGCGGAACGATGTAATTGCGGTCGATATGGCGGCGTCCGGAATCGGGAGACATCCATCCCGGTTCGGGCGCATCCTTTTCCTGCTGCAGTATGGTCTGCTCTTCCGCATAGGCAGGCTTGGCGCTTTCATGGGGAACCGCAGCCCATGCTGCTGCAGCGAACAGAAGCAGCATGAAGGCGATCAGTAGGCGTTGCCAGGATAGTGAGGAATCCATCGCTGTGCTCCTGTTACGGGGTGGTGCGGTTGTATTCGTTCTGCAGATGATTGCGGTTCATCAGCACGGCATTCCACGCCAGCCGGTCATTGTGGTAGTAGGTCTGGTGAGGCATGGTGTCGCGCTTTCCGTCATATTCGCCACTGTGCCAGACCGGGTTCTGGTCGACTTCCAGGCAGGCTGCGAGAACAAGCGGGAGCAGGGCAACGGTAGCGATGCGCAGGATTTTCATATCGGCAGCCTCCGCGGATTGTTCTGGAAGTCATCGGTCTTCTGGTTGGTACGCGGGGCGTTGCCTCTTGCGGCCGTCGTCTGTCCCGGCTTGGGATCGTAGGCAATATCCCAGCCCCAGAGTTCCGGTCCATAGCCGCGGGTTTCAACCCGGTTCTTGTAAATATTGGCGACGATATTGGCATCGCCGCCGAGCAGGGCCTTGGTGCCGCACTGCTCGGCACAGATCGGCAGCTTGCCTTCGCTGATGCGGTTGCGGCCGTACTTGACGAATTCCTCGGCAGAACCGTCCGGCTCCGGGCCGCCGGCGCAGAAGGTGCACTTGTCCATCTTGCCGCGATGGTTGAAGGCCCCGGTTTCCGGGAACTGCGGTGCGCCGAACGGGCAGGCCAGCGAGCAGTAGCCGCAGCCTATGCACTGGTCCTTGCTGTGCAGCACGATGCCGTCTTCGGTGTGATAGAAACAATCGGTAGGGCATACCGCCATGCAGGGCGCATCCGTGCAGTGCATGCACGCAACCGACAGCGAAAGTTCGCCGGGCTGGCCATCGTTGATGGTGACGACGCGCCGGCGGTTCACGCCCCACGGCGTTTCGTTTTCATTTTTGCAGGCGGTGACGCAGCCCATGCAATCAATACAGCGCTCGGTGTCGCAAAGAAATTTCATTCTGGCGGGCATCTTGTTCTCCTGTCTCAGAATCTGGCCAGACGGCACAGCGACACCTTGGTTTCCTGCATCATGGTGACGATGTCATAACCGTAGGTCCAGCCGGTGTTAACCGCTTCGCCCAGTACGATAGGCGCCGCGCCTTCCGGATATTTCGGCCGCAAGTCTTCGCCCATCCACCAGCCGCCGAAGTGGAAGGGCATCCAGACCAGTCCCATGGGTACGCGCGGTGTGACGAAGGCACGGACCTTGAGGCGGGCACCGCTCGGCGTCTCGACCCATACAAACTGTCCGGTTTCGACACTGATGCGTCCCGCATCCTGCGGATTCACCTCGACGAACATCGATTGCTGCAATTCGGCGAGCCAGGGATTGGAGCGGGTTTCATCGCCGCCGCCTTCGTACTCGACCAGCCGGCCCGAGGTCATGATCAGCGGATAGTCCTTGGAATAGTCGTGCGCTTGTACCGATTTGAACAGGGTCGGCAGGCGCCAGAAATTGGCCTTGTCTTCGTAGGTGGGGAATTCTTTCACCAGGTCGTGACGCGGTGTCATCAGTGGTTCGCGGTGCGCCGGCACCGGGTCGGGGAAGTTCCACACATTGGCACGGGCGCGCGCATTGCCGAAGGGCGAAGCACCATGCATGATGGCAACCCGGATGATGCCGCCGGAAAGGTCGGTCTTCCAGTTCTTGCCTTCGGCCAGGCGCTGCTCTTCGGCAGTCAGCTCGTTCCACCAGCCCAGTTTCTTCAGCAGTAGGTGGTCGAATTCCGGATAGCCGGTATTGATTTCACTGTCCTTGGGTGCTGATCCTTCTGCGGCCAGCAGGCTTTGCCCTTCGTGTTCCACGCCCCAGTTGGCCCGGAATGCCAGGCCGCCTTCGGCAACCGACAGGTGCGTGTTGTAGAGGATGGGGGTGCCCGGATGTTTCAGTTCAGGCGTGCCCCAGCAGGGCCAGGGCAGGCCGTAATAATCGCCTTTGCAGGGGCCCCATTCCGCCTTCAGCGTGGTCGGGTTGAAGGTGTGCTTGTTTTCCATGTGCAGCTTGAGCCGCTCAGGCGAACAGCCGGTATAGCCTATGGTCCAGCAGGAACGGTTGATCTCACGGAGTATGTCTTCGATCACCGGCTCATTGTCGACCACCTTGATAAAGCGGCACATCTCTTCGGCGAAGCCGAACTTCTTCGCAAACAGATACATGATTTCATGATCGGTCTTGCATTCGAAGATGGGCTGAATTACGCGCTCGCGCCACTGTATGCTGCGGTTGGAAGCGGTGCACGATCCCTGCGTTTCGAACTGGGTAGTGGCCGGCAGCAGATAGACGCCATCGGTGCGGCCGTGCATGGCTGCCGTCATGGTCGGATACGGATCGATCACCACCAGCATGTCCAGCTTCTCCATCGCCGCCTTCATGTCGGGCAAGCGGGTCTGGCTGTTGGGCGCGTGTCCCCAGTAGACGACGGCTTTCAAGGTATCGGGCTGATCGATGTGCTCGGCTTTTTCCAGTACGCCATCGAACCAGCGCGAGACCGTCATGCCCGGCCTTTCCATCAGAGCCTTGGAGGCGAAGCGCTTCTGCAGCCAGTCGTAATCAACGCCCCATACAGTGCAGAAGTGACGCCATGCGCCTTCGGCAATGCCGTAATAGCCGGGCAGGGAATCCGGGTTCGGGCCGACGTCGGTGGCGCCTTGCACATTGTCATGGCCGCGATAGATGTTGGCGCCGCCGCCTGCGACACCGATATTCCCCAGCACTAGCTGCAGTATCGATAGCGCGCGCACATTGCCCGTTCCCGCAGAGTGCTGCGTGATGCCCATGCACCAGACCACCGAGGAGGGACGATTCTTGGCCAGCATTTCAGCCGCCAGTCTCATCGCGGATTCCGGCACGCCGGTGACATCGGCCACCTTGTCCGGCGTCCATTTCGCCACTTCCTTGCGTACCTCATCCATGCCGTAGGTACGGTCGCTGATGTATTTCTCGTCTTCCCAACCATTCTCGAAAATGTGCCACAGCAATCCCCAGGTAAAGGGAATGTCGGTGCCGGGACGAATGCGGATGTAATGATGGGCAAAGCGTGCAGTGCGGGTGAAACGCGGATCGACCACGATCATCTTGGCGCCCAGTTCCTTCGCATGCAGGAAATGCAGCATGGAGATCGGATGCGCTTCGCAGGGATTGGAGCCGATGAACATGACCGCCTTGCTGTTGTGCAGGTCATTGAAGGAATTGGTCATCGCGCCATACCCGAAGGTCTGCGCCACGCCGGCTACCGTGGTCGAGTGGCAGATGCGCGCCTGATGATCGCAATTGTTGCTGCCCCACAGGGAAACGAATTTGCGCAGCAGATAGGACTGCTCGTTGTTGTGCTTGGAAGAGCCTATCCAGAATATGGAATCGGGGCCGGACTTTTCGTATATCTGCAGCATCCGGTCGCCGATCTCGTTGATGGCCTGGTCCCAGGAAATACGCTCGTATTTTCCATTGACCAGTTTCATCGGATAGCGCAGCCGGCCTTCGCCATGGGCATGTTCGCGTACCGAAGCGCCCTTCGCGCAGTGCGCACCCATGTTGAGCGGCGAGTCGAAGGCGGTATCCTGCCTGACCCAGATGCCATTCTGCACGATGGCTTCTACCGAGCAGCCGACCGAGCAATGCGAGCACACCGTGTGTTTCACCTGCATGTCGGAATTGAACTTGGCGGTGACATGGCCAGCCTGAGCCGGTTGCACGACGTTGAGCGGCAGCTTCTGGGCCAGCACGCCTACGCCGGCAGTAACGCCAGCCCGTTTCAGGAAAGTGCGGCGGTCCAGGGTGCCTACCGTGCGCGTGCTATTGATCAGGGAGACCGAAGCCGGTTTGCCGCCGGATTTTTTGGTAAGCAACATGCGGTGAGCTCCTTAGAGTAGATCTGCGGAACGGTAATATTTGCGAATATGCTCGGTCTCGTGATACGTACTGGGTGCCGCTGACAAGTCATCGGTGGCAACTGCGACAGCAGGAAGCGCGGGTTCCGAGGTTTTCTTGGCGAGCAGTGCAATAACGGCGACTGCGCCTGCAATTTTTGCGGTGGTCAGAAACCTGCGGCGTTGATGGTTGATGACTGCAGTCTCATTCATGGCGTGTCCTCATGCAATTGGCCTTTTAGCCTTATGCCTCCTCGGTTTGCGCAGCTTCGCTCATGTCGAAGGCCTGTGCCTCGATGTCGAAGAAGGCTTCGGCAAAATCTGCGACCAGCGAATAAAAACCTGCTCCGCTGGCCATTCGGATATCGGATAAGCAACGGCTATACCAGGGAGAGATATAAGTCAGGAAAAATTCCCTCTGCCTGCTCAAGGCTTGCGCCTGGCCACCGTTGATGCCGGTAATCATTACCCGCATCGCATCGCACAAGCCAGAAAGATGATCTTCCAGTTCGTGGCTATGGGGCGCTCGCATCAATCCCAGCGACTGCAAATCTGCACGCAGATTCGCCAGAGGCTTTTCATTGAGGAATCCCGATAGATAGAGGGAGGCATAGGGATTGACCAGGGGAGTGCCGGTGCTGATGAATAAATCCTTGAATTCTTCATGCACTGCATCGACATGCGTAATGTCGGCGGCAAGCACCAGTTTTTCCCAGGCGCGCTCCAGCACACTGCAGGCATCATGCGCGCCCAGTGCATCAGCGCTGGCAAGGCCGCCCAGGAGATCGGCACTTGGCGGCGTCAGCAGGAAATGAGAAATCAGGGCATAAAAATCAGCCCTGGCCTGGTCTTCCGCCATCAGCGAGAAAGTGTTTGCCGTGCGGGGCGGCGCAGGGGAAGTGAGTAAGCTCATCGGGACGTGATCCTTGATTGGTGTCGTCGACCGCATGGTTTTCAATGCCATGCAGATACCCAGTTACTTTGCGATTTTCTGAGTCGGCGAATATGGGTTGGCACAAGGATGTCTCTGCTTCGGCTGCAAGAAGAAACAATTTATCGTTCGACATGTAGGACTGAACGTGGTTCACCAAGGGAAAGGCAAGAAGAGAAAAGAGGTTTCCTTCTTCATCGCCGTGATATTTGCCTCGTGCAAACTTGCGGAAAAATTCGGTCGGCGAGTCAGGGTGTTTTTATGAGAAAGGCTGCTTCAGGCTGAATGAATTCCTCGTTTGCATAGCGATCTTCGAATCTGCCGTCCTGCAACTGCATGGACCTTCTTCGCTGCCTGCATAGTTCAGCGCTTAGAGGGAGAGGCGGGGTGCCGCTCCGATCCTGATCTCAGGAAGAGATGAGAAACAAGGGAAGAGGGATTGGAAGGAAGAGGGATGCGAAGGAGGGTGCTCAGCCTGCATTGCCGGCATCGCCTATAATGCCGGTATCCCTTTTGCATCAGAGCGCCATGGAGAAATCTCCCAATCGTCCCGATACACCTTGTGTCGCGGTATGTTCCACCACTTTCGATGACGTATGTCGTGGTTGCGGTCGTACCGTTGCCGAAGTCGCTCATTGGGTATTCATGAGCGAGGAAGAAAAAGACCGGGTCTGGGAACGCATCACCGCGGAAGGCTATCCGCGTCGCCAATCCTGAGGCTCCAGAGAAAGTTAAGGGGAAGGCAGGGAGTATCGGTGTCGTAGATTGGTGTTGCAGCGGCACCGCGTGTCGCGGCACATACTGTCTTTCAAAACTTGGGGGCGTGCCTGGAAAAACCTGGAGCAGGTTTAGAAGAATTCTACCGAGTTGCTGGAAGATTCAGGCTGCAATATGCCCTGGTCCAGCAAGTCGTCATAAAAGCAAACCCTGTTTCTGCCGTTCGACTTTGCATGATAGAGAGCCTGATCGGCACGACCCAGGATCACGATCGGTGCGTTGCCGGATAGTCGCACGAATCCCACGCTCACTGTCACGCGTCCCACCTGCGGAAAAGGGTAGTCGGCGACCTGCTGCCGAAAGCGCTCCAGGATCATGCGGGCATTGTCCTGGGTGACGGATCTGAGCAGGATGACGAATTCTTCGCCGCCGAAACGGAATGTCCTGTCGCAGGCGCGAAACGAGGATTTCAGCAGGTTGGCGAGCAGTATCAGTACTTCATCGCCATAAAGGTGTCCGTATTCATCGTTCACTCTTTTGAAGTGATCGATATCGAACACGGCCAGCCATTGTTCCTCCGAGTCCGGCAGTTCCCGGCGTTCCCTCTCGCCACCCGGTGCTTCCTTCCTGCTCTTTTTCGCATCGGAATACAGCACCATCTTGCTGAAATTTTCGTCGAAGGTCTTACGGTTGAACAGACCTGTCAGCGAGTCGCGTTCGCTATAGTCCAGCAAGCTCTGAAAGTTGCGATACACGCAGAGTATGCCTTCTGCAACAGCGTGCATCTGGCTGGTAAAAGGAGTGGCACTACTCATTTCAACGCAGGCGATGGGCTTGTCGTTCAACCATACGGGCAGCCATAGCAGGTAGGTATTGCCGACAGGAGAAATGCCTTCCGCCATGCTGCGTTGTTCGGTGAGGCATTGCTGCAGCGCGCTGATCGCTGAAACCGGTTCCAGCAATTGTTCCATAGGAGTTTCCTCGTCTCGTGAGACGACGAGATCATCCTGCCTCCATGCCTTGGGAAGCAGGAAGAGGTGTCCATCCAAGGAAATAATTTCAAGCAGGCGGAGCGAATGAGGAGTGATTAATGCTTGCAGTGCTGAAATCACGGAGAGGTCGAGCAGGGCATGATCCCGATGCGTGGTTATTTCTACAACATGGCGTAGAAGCGGTTCCATCATTCCCTGCGCTGGCGGATATAAAGAAAATATTGTGTTGAGAGAAGCCTAACGGAATTTGTTATAGCGACAGTTACAAAAAGTGGACGAAACCCCGGCTTATTTCCTGATTTGATTTGTGCCTTGAAACGAGAGTCCAGATCCAGAGAATGACGAAGTCGCTTGAAGGGCTTTCGTCAAAAACTTTCGTCAAAAAGATAAGCCCCAATAAGGGAACATGCAGGAAACATATCTATAAGAAGATTTCCATGACCGGAATACGGGCAAAGGAATTGCTTTGCGAGTCTGCCAAGGGGGCGGGCTTTTTCCGCTCAGGATATTAAATAAATGACAAATATGCGGGAACAAGACCAACTTCAGCAACTCGCAAGAATGCGCCGGCTGGCGACGCTGCTCTTATGTGTGATGGCAGTCATTTTCGTGCTGGCGCGATTCTATGAAAGTGGATACGGCTATCTTTCCTTTGTCCGCGCCTTTGCCGAGGCTGCGCTGGTGGGAGCCTTGGCTGACTGGTTTGCGGTAACGGCCTTGTTCCGGCGGCCCATGGGCTTGCCGATTCCGCATACCGCCATCATTCCTGAAAACAAGGACCGGATAGGGGAAAGTATTGCCAATTTTTTGGAACATAACTTCATGACCCAGGAAGTGTTGACCGAGGAGTTGGAGCAGATCGATTTTGCGGGCTGGGCGGCTGACTGGCTGATGCAGGCGGAGAACAGTCGCTCGCTTGCGGCTCAGATCGTCAGTGCCTTGCCTTCGATACTGCAAATGGTGGAAGACGATGATGTCGGACGCTTTCTGCAAAAGGGAGTGCAGCGTGCCGCCAAGGAAGTGCCGATGGCCCCCATGCTGGCGGAAGTCGTTTCGGTGCTGATTGCAGATAGACGGCACCAGCAATTATTCGATCATCTGATTATCATGGCCGCCCGTGCCCTGCATCAGAACCGGCCTTACATCCGGCAGCGCATTCATGAAAAAAGCCCATCCTGGCTGCCGCGTGCGGTCGATGAAAAAATCTTCGAGCGTCTGTTGAGCGAAGTCCAGGAAATCCTGGATGATATGAAAAGAGAAGACAGTCCCTGGCGCGAGCGCTTTCAGCAATCCGCTGAAGAATGGGTGGTCAAGCTGCGCACCTCGCCTGAATATGAAGAGAAATTCGGCAAGGCGGTAGGGGAGATGCTGAGCAACCCGCTGTTTCAAGATTATGTGCAGGAGGTGTGGGCAGACATCAAGGTCCGGTTGCTGTCGGATGCAGGCAGCAGCGATTCGAAGATGGTTGCTTATCTCGATAAAGGCCTGCGTTCCTTCGGCGAGAGCCTGAAGCAGGATTTAATCGTGCAGCACAAGATCAACCACTGGCTGCGCCGGGTGGTCATCCACGGTATTGTCGCTAACCGGGAAACCATCGCCGGCGTGATTGATCGCGTCATACGAAAGTGGGACGCCGACACGGTGTCGCGCAAGTTCGAACTTTACGTCGGCAAAGATCTGCAATATATCCGCATCAATGGAACACTGGTGGGCGGCCTGGTAGGCCTGGTGCTGCATACGGTTTCGCTTGCGCTGGCCTGAACGAGGGGCAAGTTTCAGCTATTTTTCGGGGAAAAGAACGAAAGTTTTTGCTTCTTGGGCTTAGTTGATATTTAATCTGCCTGCTTTCTCATGCACTCTACCGAAACAGATAATCGAGCTGTCAGTCCAAACTGCCAAGAGGGTTGTGACGTGACAAAAAGGCAAGATCGTAAGCAAGGCCGGTAAAAGTGCATTTTGAGAAGCTGGAAATTTTTATGTCATAAACTTGTAATATTTCTCCGGTAGAGTGCGCTTTGTCTGACTCTACTGCACAAAATAAGGAATAAACATGGGATTTCGCAAGGTCTTGACCTCAGCGATTCTGGCTACGGGTGCCATTCTGGCTCTTCCCGCTCAGGCAGTAGACGTTACCGGCGCCGGTGCCACTTTTCCGTATCCTATCTATGCCAAGTGGGCAGAAGGCTACAAGAAGGCAAGCGGCAATAATGTGAATTACCAGTCGATTGGTTCGGGTGGCGGCATCAAGCAAATCAAAGGCAAAACGGTAGATTTCAGCGCTTCCGACATGCCTTTGCCCCAAGCGGAACTGGATAAGCATGGCCTGGTGCAGTTTCCGGCCATCATGGGCGGTGTCGTTCCCATCGTGAACATTCCCAATATAGGTCCCGGTCAATTGAAATTGACGGGAGACCTGCTGGCTGGCATTTACCTGGGCAAGATCACCAAGTGGAATGCCCCGGAGATCGTGGCCCTCAATCCGGGCCTGAAGCTGCCGGCCCAGGATATCGCCGTGGTGCGTCGTTCCGACGGCTCGGGTACTACTTATATGTGGACGCAGTACTTGTCCACGGTTAATGAAGAATTCAAGAAGCGGGTGGGGTTTGCGACTGCGGTCAAATGGCCTACCGGCATAGGCGGCAAGGGCAATGAGGGAGTGGCGGCCAATGTGCAGCGCATCAAGGGCGCCATCGGCTATGTCGAATATGCGTTTGCCAAGCGCGCCAAGGTCGCTCATGCCCAGCTGAAAAACCGGGACGGTGTATTCGTGCAGCCTACCGACGACACGTTCAAGGCTGCCGCCAATGGCGCTGACTGGATCAATACACCCGGCATGGGAGTGCTCTTGACCAATCAGCCCGGCAAGGATAGTTGGCCGATTTCCGGCGCTTCCTTCATCCTGATCAGCAAGGCGCAGCAGAATGCGGCCAAAGGGCAGGAAGTGCTGAGTTTCTTTGACTGGTCTTTCCAGAACGGCGATGAAATGGCTGCTGCTCTGGACTACGTGGCGCTGCCGGACCCGGTAGTCAGGCAAGTGCAGGATGTGTGGCGATCCCAGGTCAGGGATGCCGCCGGCAAGCCCCTCTGGCAATAAATATTCAGATTCGTCATTTCAAGAAGCATCCCCGGCAGCATCGCAACGCAGGCGGGGATGCCGGGCAGTTCATCATTGCTGATAGAGCGTATGCAAGCAAATTCCTCTTCGTTACCGCTTAAAACCGTGGATTCCATAAAAACGAGTGCAACCAGTAGTGGAGGCATCGCCGACGCGGCGCTGGTCTCCATCATGCGCAGGCAGCGCTGGCAGGATTTCCTTTTTCACAAAGTGACGATGGGGTTTGCCCTCAGCGTGCTGCTGGTCCTGACCGGCATCATCATCTCGCTGATGATAGGCGCCTGGCCCGCCTTCCAGGAGTTCGGCCCCGCTTTCATCACCACCATAGAATGGGACCCGGTCAATGACCAGTACGGCGCGCTGATCGCGATTTTCGGTACGCTCATGACCTCGCTCATCGCACTGCTGATTGCCTTTCCCATCAGTTTCGGCATCGCGCTGGTATTGACCGAAATTTGCCCGCCTTGGCTGAAGCGTCCGCTCGGCACTGCGGTAGAGCTGCTGGCCGGCGTGCCCAGCATCATCTACGGCATGTGGGGCATGTTCGTTTTTGCGCCGCTGTTTGCCGATTATGCGCAGCCTTTCCTGGCCAATACGCTGGGCAAGCTGCCGGTCATCGGCAACCTGTTTTCCGGTCCGGCCATCGGCCTGGGCATTCTCGCCGCCGGCATTATCCTGGCGATCATGATCATTCCTTTCATTGCTTCGGTGATGCGCGATGTGTTCGAAGTGGTGCCGGCAGTCCTGAAGGAATCCGCTTATGCCATCGGCTGCACCAAGTGGGAAGTGGCGCGCCGCATCATCCTGCCTTATACCCGCGTAGGCGTGGTGGGCGGCGTGATGCTGGGTTTGGGCCGCGCGCTGGGCGAGACCATGGCGGTGACGTTCATGATCGGTAATGCGCATGAACTGTCGTGGTCGCTGTTCGCGCCGGGTAACAGTATCGCATCGACCCTGGCCAATGAATTCGCCGAAGCCGAATCCGCCTTGCACATGTCTTCGCTGTTTGCGCTGGGCTTGATCCTGTTCCTGATTACCTTTGCCGTGCTTAGCCTGGCCAAGCTGATGCTGCTTGCCATGCAGCGCAACGAAGGAGGCAAATGATGATGAATCCCATCGATACCATGAACCCGGTTTACCGCCGGCGGCTCTGGATACATCGCTTCAATATCGCCATGTCCTGCATGGCGATGGCGGTAGGCATCTTCTTTCTGATGTGGATACTTCTGATGCTGCTCTTCAAGGGAGCAGGCGCAATCAGTCTTGCCATCTTCACCGAAACCACGCCTGCACCCGGAGACGGGGGCGGTTTGCTCAATGCGATTGTCGGCAGTCTGCTGATGGTGGGAGCGGCGGCTTTCATCAGCACGCCCATCGGCATCCTGGCCGGCATTTATCTGGCCGAGTATGGCGAGCGCAGCTGGCTTGCAAAAGTGACGCGCTTCGTCACCGACATCATGCTGTCCGCGCCATCGATCGTGATCGGCTTGTTCATCTACGCGATTTACGTCGCCAACGTGAAGCATTTCTCGGGCTGGGCCGGCAGTTTTGCGATGTCGCTGATCGCCATTCCGGTGGTGGTGCGTACTACCGACAATATGCTGAACCTGGTGCCCAACCAGTTGCGTGAAGCCGCTTTCGCGCTGGGCGCGCCGCGCTGGCGCGTAGCGATGCTGGTGCGCCTGAAAGCAGTGCGGGCTGGCGTGATTACCGGCGTGCTGCTGGCGGTGGCGCGCATCTCCGGCGAAACGGCGCCCTTGCTGTTCACCGCGCTGAACAATCAGTTCTACAGCACCGACATGAATGCGCCCATGGCCAATCTGCCGGTGGTGATCTTCCAGTTTGCGATGAGCCCCTATGAGAACTGGCGCGAGCTGGCCTGGGGCGGTGCGCTGCTGATTACTTTTGGCGTGCTGGGCCTGAATATCCTCTCGCGTACGCTGTTCCGTCAAAAAACTACTTCGTAAGAAGCGGAAGACCTCATGACTACTGACACTCTCGTAGATAACAAAGTCACTCTTGAAATCGCTGACCTGAATTTCTATTACGGAAATTTCCAGGGGCTGAAGAATATCAATCTCAATCTGTACGAGAAAAAGATCACAGCTTTCATCGGCCCTTCCGGTTGCGGCAAGTCGACACTGCTGCGTACCCTGAACCGCATGTACGATCTTTATCCGGGCCAGCGCGCGGAAGGTCGCGTCATGTATCACGGGCACAATATCCTGGAAAAGAGCCTGGACGTGAACATGCTGCGCGCCCGCATCGGCATGGTGTTCCAGAAGCCGACGCCGTTCCCGATGTCCATCTACGAAAACATTGCTTTCGGCGTGCGTCTTTATGAACGCCTGTCCAAGGGTGAAATGGATGAGCGCGTAGAGTGGGCACTGAAGAAGGCGGCGCTGTGGAATGAAGTCAAGGACAAGCTCGACAAGAGCGGCCTGAGCTTGTCAGGCGGTCAGCAGCAGCGCCTGTGCATTGCGCGCGGTGTGGCAGTCAAGCCGGAAGTGCTGCTGCTGGACGAGCCGACCTCGGCGCTGGATCCGATTTCCACGGTAAAGATCGAGGAATTGATCACCGAATTGAAAGAGGACTACACAATCATCATCGTGACGCACAATATGCAACAAGCAGCGCGTTGTTCAGATTACACTGCTTACATGTATCTGGGCGAGCTGATCGAGTTCGGCGTTACCGATGACATCTTCATGAATCCCGTGAAGAAGGCGACTCAGGATTACATCACTGGCCGTTTTGGTTGAGTTCGACAAACCGGATCGTGGCCGAGTGTCGCAAATTATATTTACAAGAATAAGATAGCAAGGAGAATTACATGCCAACTGAGCATTCTTCTAAGCAGTACGATCTTGACCTGGAAGCGATCCAATCCAAGGTGCTCCTGATGGGCGGCCTGGTGGAAAACCAGTTTAACGACGCAATCAGCTGCTTCCGCAGCGGCGATGCGGAACTGGCAGAGCAAGTCATCAAGACCGATGAAAATGTGAACCGCCTGGAAGTGACGCTGGACGACACCTGCAGCCACCTCATCGTCAAGCGCCAGCCGGCAGCCAATGACTTGCGCAGCGTGATGGCGACCATCAAGGTAATCACCGACCTCGAGCGCATCGGCGACGAAGCGACCAAGATTGCGCGGGCTGCAAAAACCATCCGTGAGCGCGGCGTGGCCAGCCTCAATCATTACGAGACGGTGCATTCCATTGCCAACCGCACCAGCGACATGCTGCACGATGCGCTGGATGCCTTCGCACGCCTTGATGTGCAGCAGGCGACCCGCCTGATCGCCGAAGACGAGCTGGTGGACCATGAGTTCCGTTCCATCATGCGTACGATGATTACCTTCATGATGGAAGACCCGCGCACCATTTCCGCTGCGCTGGATACCTTGTGGGTGGCCAAGGCGATTGAGCGTATCGGCGATCATGCAAAAAATATCGCGGAATATGTGATTTACGTAGTGGAAGGCCGGGATATCCGCCACACGGACTTTGGTCTCACCAAACCTGATCGCAATGGAGGCTGAGCAGAAAAGTCATGGCAGCGGATCAATCTACTATCCTGATCGTTGAAGACGAACCCTCTATCGCCGCTCTGCTGCAATTCACGCTGAAGGAAGGGGGCTGGAATACCCGTTGCGTGCAAAGCGCCACCGAAGGATGGGATGCGATACAGGCGGAACTGCCGAGTCTGGTGCTGCTGGATTGGATGCTGCCGGACCAGAGCGGCTTGCGTTTGCTGGCCAGAATTCGTGCAGATCGGCAGACCGGTGATTTGCCGGTCATCATGCTGACGGCAAAGAGCATGGAAGAAGACAAGGTCGCCGGCCTGGAGCAGGGAGCCGACGATTACATCACCAAGCCTTTTTCACCCAAGGAGCTGAATGCGCGCATCAAGGCCCTGTTGCGGCGCAAAGCGCCCGAGCATGGGCAGGCGATGGTGAGCTTCGGCCCCGTTACACTCGACCCCGCGACCCGCCTGGTAACCGTGAATGGCCAGACTGCCGAGATAGGGCAGTCGGAATTCAAGCTGCTGAAATTTTTCCTCGCTCATCCCAATCATGTGTTCTCCAGGAGCCAGCTGCTGGACAAGGTGTGGGGCAATCATGTGGCGATTGAAGAGCGCACCGTCGACGTGCACGTGCTGCGCCTGAGGAAGGCATTAAAAGAGGCGGAAAGCCTGGTCAAGACTGTTCGTAGTGTAGGATACATGCTTTCCGAGAAATAGAATCTCCATCTCTTTATGAATCCAAGGCTGTTGTTCTGGCTGCCGGCGGCGCTGCGTATTGCCGGTATCTTTCTGCTTGCCGGTATCATTTCGCTGTTCCTGGGATTGCGCATTGGCTTGTTCATAGGCTTGCTGGCCATGACTGTCATGGTCGTCATCCAGCTTCTCTATCTATCCCGCTTGTCCCGCTGGCTCGAAAATCCCGAGGCTTCCGCCTTGCCGGATGGGTGGGGTGCGTGGACCAATGTATTCGCCCGCATGTATCGCCTGCGCCGCGATGATGAAAAGAACCGCAATGAGCTGGATGAGTTGCTGACACGCTTTCGCCAGGCGATGATTCGCTTGCCGGATGGCGTGGTCATCATGGATGACGTGCTGTTCCTGGAATGGTGCAATCCCCTAGCGGAAAGCCACCTTGGCCTGGACCGCGAACGCGACAAGGGTATGCGCGTTACCAACCTGGTTCGCCATCCCGACTTCGTCGATTACATCATTCTCGGTCGCTATGAGCAGCCGTTGACCTTGTTCTTTCGCGACAGAAAACTTCTGATTCACCTCATCCCGTTCGAGAACCGCCGTCAAATCCTGGTAACGCAAGACGTCACGGAAGCCGAAAGAATCGAGATGATGCGGCGCGATTTCATCGCCAATGCATCGCACGAGCTGCGTACGCCACTGACCGTCATTAACGGCTTCCTGGAAATCGCCAATGCCCAGCCCGATCTGGACCCGGAAACCAGAAAGGCGCATATCAGGCTGATGACGGAGCAGGGGCAACGCATGCAGCGCCTGGTGGACGACATGCTGTCGCTGACCAGGCTGGAATCGGTTGATTATCCCTTGCGCTCGGAATCCCTGAGCATCCAGTATTTGCTGGAGCAGGTATGGCACGAAGGAGAGGCGCTGTCAGGAGGCAAGCATGCGATTACGCTGACGGTGGATGGACCCGACATCAAGGGCAGTTTGGAAGAATTGCGCAGTGCATTCAGCAATCTCGTTTCCAATGCCGTGCGTTATACGCCTGAAGGCGGGCAGATTGATATCGTATGGCGGCAAACTGAACAGGGGCCGGAGTTCATGGTCAGGGATAGCGGCATAGGCATCAGCCAGGAACATCTTTCCCGCCTTACCGAGCGCTTTTATCGCGTGGATAAAGGCCGATCCCGCGAAACGCAGGGAACCGGTCTGGGATTGGCTATCGTCAAGCATGTGGTCTTGCGTCACAAGGGCAATTTTGTGATCGACTCGGAGTTCAACAAGGGCAGTACCTTTACTGCCCGCTTTCCGCGCAGCATCATTGTCGAAAGTGCGGTTTCCTGAGGTTTTCCTCCTGAGGTTTTCCTCCTGAGGTTTTCCGAGTACGCGGTTTCATCAGAAGACGTCAGAAGACGGCATGGCTGCTCAGAAATGATCCTTGAATTTGCATGACGCTGTTGTTCAATTCCGCCGGTTCAGGTGAGGATTTTCCGCTTCGGCAGAATAGAGTAAAAGCCAGGATATAAAAAAAGGCGCTCAACGAGCGCCTTGTAAATTGCAGCTCCTCCCCAGGAGCGACAGAGAATCGATTATTTGTAACCCACGCGATCCAGGATTTTTTGTGCAGCGACCTGGTTTTTACCCATGGCAGAGACCGGAACGGTTTCCGCTTTGAATTTGCCCAGGGATGCGAGCGCGGGGTTTTCCGCAACTGCCGTGGCGACGACCGGCCATTCATTGTTGCCGTCTGCAAAATAAATCTGCGCTTGATCGCTGGCGAGGAATTCCAGGAATTTGACAGCCGCTTCCCGATTGGGAGAATACTTGGCGACAGCGCCGCCGGCTACGTTGACATGCGTGCCGGACGTTTTCTGATTCGGCCATGCGTAAGTGGTCTTGGCGATCACTTCCTTGTCTTCCGGTTTTTCGGAACGCATCATGCGCACGTAGTAATAGGAGTTGGTCAAGGCCACGCCGCATTCGCCGGACGCTACGCCGCGGATCTGGTCGGTGTCGCCGCCGCGAGGAGGGCGGGCGAAATTGGCCACCATGCCGCGCGCCCATTCTTCGGTCGCTTTTTCGCCGTTACGTTCGATCATGGCGCCGATCAGGGACAGCATGTAGGGATGGGAACCGGAGCGTGTGCAGACCATGCCTTTCAGCTTGGGATCAGCCAACTGCTCGTACGTGGCAACATCTTCCGGCTTCACTCTAGCCTTGTCATAGACGATGAAGCGAGCGCGGGTGGAGAAGCCAAACCATTGCGAGCCTTGTCCTTCATCATTGGAGCGCAGATTGGACGGTATGCGCGATTCCAGCACCTTGGATTTCACGGGCTGGAACAGACCGGCTTCTTCGGCGCGCCACAGACGCGCTGCGTCCACCAGCAGGATTACGTCAGCCTGGCTGTTGCTGCCTTCGGTCTTGAGGCGTTCCACCAGCTGGGTATCGTCGCTCTCGAAGCGGCGGATCTCAATGCCGGTTTGTTTGGTGAAAGCTTGGTATAGCTGTTCGTCCGTCTGATAGTGACGGGCGGAATATAAATTCAGAACTTTTTCTTGTGCGTGAACGGCACTACTCATGCCCGCAGCTATCAGGGCGCCACACAACAATTTCAGCATCGGACTCGACATTATTGCTCCTTGATTGATAATCAATCTCAATTGATGGGCCGATCATAAGGTATCTTTCCGAGAATGTAAATAATTCTCAGTCATAAAGGGGTGCGGGAGGTGAGTCGGGTAGAATTCAGGCATTGAAATTTCCTCCTTTGAAGTCATGCGCTCCCTTTCTTTGCAGTCGTTTCTGCGCGTCCCAGCCCTCTTTTTGGCGGCAAGCTTTCTGGTTTCATGCTCGACCTTGCCCTCGTCTCCCATTACTCCTGCTGCTCCTGCTGTGCCGTCCGCCGCTTCCGAGCCATCCAAACAACCTGCGCCCGTCAAAATCGGCCTGGTATTAGGGGGCGGGGCAGCGCGAGGATTTGCCCATATCGGCGTCATCAAAGCGCTGGAATCAAGAGGTATCGTTCCCGACCTGGTGGTAGGGACAAGTGCCGGCAGTTTGGTGGGCGCTTTGTATGCGGCAGGCCACAACGGTTTCGCGCTGCACAAGATGGCGCTGGAAATGGAGGAAGCTGCCATTTCCGACTGGTCCATCCCGCTGTTCTCGCGGCATGTGGGCGTCTTGAAAGGGGAAGGCTTGCAGCAGTATGTGAATCAGGCCGTGAAAAACGTGCCCCTGGAAAAACTGAAAATTCCCTTCGCTGCGGTAGCCACGGATTTGCAATCCGGATTGCCGATATTGTTTCAGCGCGGTAATACCGGCATGGCCGTCAGGGCTTCCTCGGCAGTTCCCGGCGTATTCCAGCCGGTGAAGATCGGAGATCGGTCCTACGTTGATGGCGGTCTGGTATCGCCGGTACCCGTGCGCTTTGCGAGGCAACTGGGAGCGGATTTTGTCATCGCGGTGAATATTTCTTCCCAGCCTGAAATGCAGGCTTCGGCAACCACCATGGATGTGCTGCTTCAGACCTTCGCGATCATGGGGCAGAGCATCAACCAGTACGAGCTGAAGGAAGCAGATGTTGTGCTGCAGCCGGCGCTGGGTACGATGAAAGGGAATGACTTCAATAGCCGTAACCTGGCGGTATTGTCAGGCGAGGAAACAGCCATGGCGGCGATGGCGGAAATCAACCGGAAATTGCAGGCAAAGCGTGCGGCCGGCGCCAAGGCCGCCCCTGATCACGCGGGTCTTTAACTGCTGCCGATGCGGCGGGCGCCGTCAAAGCGCCGCGTCCAGTAAGGAAGTTTCATGCTCTCGACGCGGATTTGCGAGCCTGCGCGGGGAGAGTGAATGAATTTGTTATTGCCCAGATAAATGCCGACATGGGAAAAAGCGGCTCCCAGCGTGTTGAAGAACACCAGGTCACCCGGTGACAGATCGTTCATTTCGATTGGCATGCCGGCTTGCTCGATTTCAGCAGAGGTGCGCGGCAGGCTGATATCAAACGCTTCCCTGAATACATGCACCACAAAACCGCTGCAGTCCATGCCGCTTTCCGGTGAATTGCCGCCGTAACGGTAATTCACGCCGGTGAAAGCCAGGGCGAAAATGGCGGCTTCCGTTCCAATCTCCTGAGCATGCAAGGCCGCGGCTGCCGTATCGTCCAGCCAGCTGATATCGCTGGCCGACGCGGGTACGGACGCCATCTGCAGCAGGGCGGCAAGGCAGACACTGATCAGGGGAAGTCGCGGAAGAAAAAGAGAGCGGTCCATGCGCTTGGGCTGTTGCGGGAACACAACCGCAATCTACGGGATAGCCCGGCTTTTGTCAAAACACAAAACCGCGCTGTATCCTATTGCGCACGTCACGAAAGGATTGCCAAGATGGATGCTTCGTTCAAGCCGACTGTGTTGAAGCCGCGGGTGTTGATTGCTGATGATTCACGCATTGTCCGTGCTGCAATCATGAAACAGGTGCAAGGCATATTCGATTTTTCCGAGGCCTGTGACGGCGAACAGGCCTGGGACATGCTGCAGCAGGATCCCAGCATACGCATAGTCCTGACCGATCTCACCATGCCCAGGCTGGACGGTTATGGTTTGCTGTCGCGCATCCGTCAGGCTGGCGATGAAAGATTGCGCGGTTTGCCGGTCGTCGTGGTGTCCGGCAATGATGGCCCGGAAGAGCGCGAGCGGGCGAAAGCCGCCGGCGCCACGCACTTGATCGTCAAAAGCGTCAATACGGCCCAGTTATTGTCACAATTGAATGAGCTGATGGATCTGTCCACCAGCCAGAGCGATTACATACAGGGCTTGCAAAACCTCATGCGTACGCCGGCCGAGTTGCGCGAAAAGGAATTGCTGTCGCCCGAACAAATGTTCGAACGCGCCCGAAATATGCTGCAGTACGCGTTGCGCTTCAAGCGCAATGTCGTTGTGCTGAGCCTGTGCATCGGTATCCGGAATTCGGGAAGCAGTTATCAGGCGCCGCCTCCGCTGGCTGGTGTCATGAAGGCCATTGGAGATTTGCTTCAGGCCTCGGTCAGGGAAACGGACGTGGTGGCGAAAGTCAGTGCGGCAGAATTTTCGATTGCCAGCGGCAGTATTACTCTGGAAGCTGCGCAGCGATTGGCCGAGCGCTTGTCGGGCGCGATTGTGGGCGCGGAAATTCTGGAAGAGCAGGGCATTGCTTTCATTGCCAGTTGCGGTCTCATGTCGCTTGATGAATATCGGGCTCAGCATAACAATGAGATTCCCGATATAGAGCAACTGTGGAATCATGCCCATGCGCGGGGGCGCCTGGGTTTGCGTAATGGCCATTCAGGCGTGATCGGTCAAGTAGAAGCGTCGCAATTGCAGCAATTGCAGTAGTCGCAAGGATGCGGATAGTCGGCCTGGCCGATTGCAACAGGGTGACGTACAATTTGCAATTTTTCCGGGAGGTAAAAATGCAATCCAAGCCAGTACTCGGTATCGAGGATGTGAAAAAAATCGTGCAGGCCGCAGAAGCGGAAGCCAGGGCCAACAACTGGGCTGTCACGATCAGCGTCGTGGACGATGGCGGTCATTTGCTGTGCCTGCAGCGCCTGGATGGCGCAGCGCCGATTTCATCCGAACTCGCTCCCGCGAAAGCCAAGACAGCGGCATTGGGTCGCCGCGAGTCCAAGATTTACGAAGACATGATTAATGGCGGCCGTGTTTCCTTCCTGTCCGCTCCCGTACTCTCCGGCATGCTGGAAGGCGGCGTTCCCATTATTGTTGATGGTCAATGCGTGGGCGCAGTCGGTGTTTCGGGCGTCAAATCCTCCGAAGATGTGCTGATTGCCAAAGCCGGCATTGCCGCGCTGGGCGCTTAAGCCCTTCTTTTTGCATCCTGGATTCACGCCTCTCTTTATGAGAGGTGCGCTTGTTCAGGATCATGGTTCTGCGCTATAATCGATCGGTTTAACCAATTTATGCCGTCGTAGCGCCTATCCCCATTTTCACACGTCTTTTCGACGGCCTCATGCCGCCTCTTTTGCCGCGACCCGGTGGAGAGCATGTGGGGCGGCCGGTGAAGCGCAGCGACGGTGACAACTATCCAGGAGTTACCCTTGCTGCCATTTCTATCTGGCCAAACCGTTCCAGCCATCCTTGCGCTCGCAGACGGGACGGTCTTCCAAGGTTATTCGATTGGCGCATCCGGCAACACGATAGGCGAAGTCGTGTTCAATACCGCGATGACGGGATATCAGGAAATCCTGACCGATCCCAGTTACAGCCGCCAGATCGTTACCCTTACTTATCCACATATCGGCAATACCGGCGTCAACAATGAAGACGTTGAAGCCGCGAAAATCCATGCAGCCGGCCTCATCATTCGCGACCTGCCTGCGCTGGTTTCCAACTTCCGTTCCAAGCAGTCGCTGTCGGATTACCTGAAGTCGGAAAACATCGTCGGCATTGGCGGCATCGATACCCGCAAGCTGACCCGCATCCTGCGCGAAAAAGGCGCCCAGAACGGCGCCATCGTGGCAGGAGCTCGCTGCTCGGTCGAGCAGGCAATCGAACTGGCGAGGTCCTTCCCGGGACTTGCCGGCATGGACCTCGCCAAGGTGGTCTCCGTGACCAAGCCTTACGAATGGACCGAGGCCGAGTGGGAACTGGGCGCCGGCAACGGTAAGCTCGAAAATGCCAAGCACCATGTGGTGGTTTTCGACTACGGCATCAAGTTCAATATTTTGCGCATGCTCGCTTCGCGCGGTTGCAAGGTGACGGTCCTTCCCGCGCAGTCGACCGCGGAACAGGCGCTGGCGTTGAAGCCGGACGGCATTCTGCTGGCCAACGGCCCCGGCGATCCGCAGCCTTGCGATTACGCGATTACTGCCATCAAGGAAATCATTGATCGAGGTGTTCCGACCTTCGGCATCTGCCTGGGCCACCAGCTGATGGCATTGGCGTCCGGCGCAAAGACTTTCAAGATGCCTTTCGGTCATCACGGCGCCAACCATCCGGTGCAGGATCTGGATACCAAGCAGGTGATGATCACTTCCCAGAATCATGGTTTTGCGGTGGATCCGGCTTCGCTGCCTTCTAACTGCCGCGTCACTCACGTATCTTTGTTCGACGGTTCGCTGCAGGGTTTCGCGCGTACCGACAAGCCGGCTTTCTGCTTCCAGGGACACCCGGAAGCCTCGCCCGGTCCGCATGACGTCGCCCCTTTGTTTGATCGCTTCGTGGCGATGATGGAGAAACATAAAAATGCCTAAGCGTACAGACATTAAAAGCATTCTGATTATTGGCGCCGGCCCGATCATCATCGGCCAGGCATGCGAGTTCGACTATTCCGGCGCACAGGCTTGCAAGGCCTTGCGGGAAGAGGGTTACAAGGTCATCCTGGTCAACAGCAATCCGGCGACCATCATGACCGATCCGGAGATGGCCGACGTCACCTACATCGAGCCCATCACCTGGCAGGTGGTCGAGCGCATCATGGCCAAGGAGCGCCCGGATGCAATCCTGCCGACCATGGGCGGGCAGACCGCGCTGAACTGCGCACTGGATCTGCACAGGCACGGCGTACTCGACAAGTACAAGTGCGAATTGATCGGCGCCACGCCGGAAGCCATCGACAAGGCGGAAGACCGCCTGAAGTTCAAGGATGCGATGACCAAGATCGGCCTGGGCTCCGCGCGTTCCGGTATCGCTCACTCCCTGGAAGAAGCCTGGGTGGTGCAGAAGGACGTCGGCTTCCCCGTCATCATTCGCCCGTCCTTCACGATGGGCGGCAGCGGCGGCGGCATCGCCTATAACTCGGAAGAATTCGAAACGATTTGCAAGCGTGGCCTGGAAGCCTCGCCGACTTCGGAACTGCTGATCGAAGAATCGCTGATCGGCTGGAAAGAGTACGAGATGGAAGTGGTCCGCGACAAGAAGGACAACTGCATCATCATCTGCTCGATCGAAAACCTGGACCCGATGGGCGTGCATACCGGCGACTCGATCACTATCGCGCCGGCGCAGACGCTGACCGACAAGGAATACCAGATCATGCGCAATGCCTCGCTGGCAGTGCTGCGCGAGATCGGCGTGGATACCGGCGGCTCCAACGTGCAGTTCGCGGTCAATCCCAAGGATGGCCGCCTGATCGTGATCGAAATGAATCCGCGCGTGTCGCGTTCGTCGGCGCTGGCCTCGAAAGCCACCGGTTTCCCGATCGCAAAAATCGCCGCCAAGCTGGCGGTCGGTTATACGCTGGACGAATTGCGCAATGAAATTACCGGCGGTGCTACGCCGGCTTCGTTCGAGCCTTCCATCGATTATGTCGTGACCAAGATCCCGCGTTTCGCCTTCGAGAAATTCCCGCAGGCCGACAGCCATCTGACCACGCAGATGAAATCCGTGGGCGAAGTGATGGCCATCGGCCGCACCTTCCAGGAATCCTTCCAGAAAGCCTTGCGCGGCCTGGAAGTGGGCGTGGATGGCATGAACGAGAAAACCACCGATCGCGAAACCATCGAAGAAGAACTCGGCGAGCCGGGTCCGGAGCGCATCTGGTACGTGGGCGATGCGTTCGCCCAGGGCTTCACGATGGAAGAAGTGCATCAACTGACGCACATCGATCCCTGGTTCCTGGTGCAGATCAAGGAAATCGTGGATATCGAACTGTGGCTGGAAACCCAGTCGCTGGATGCGCTGGACAAGAACCTGATGTTCAAGCTGAAGCAGAAGGGATTCTCGGACCGTCGCCTGGCCAAGCTGCTGAAGACCAGCGACACCGCGATACGCGAAAAGCGCCGCTCGCTGGGCGTGCGTCCTGTGTACAAGCGAGTTGATACCTGCGCCGGCGAATTCGCGACCAACACGGCTTACATGTACTCGACCTACGAGGAAGAGTGCGAGTCCAATCCGACCGACAAGAAAAAGATCATGGTGCTGGGCGGCGGTCCGAACCGCATCGGCCAGGGCATCGAGTTCGACTATTGCTGCGTGCACGCAGCGCTGGCGATGCGCGAAGACGGTTACGAAACCATCATGGTCAACTGCAATCCGGAAACCGTATCCACCGACTACGATACGTCCGACCGCCTGTACTTCGAGCCGCTGACGCTGGAAGACGTGCTGGAAATCGTGGACCTGGAAAAGCCGGTTGGCGTGATCGTGCAGTATGGCGGCCAGACGCCGCTGAAACTGGCACTGGATCTGGAAGCCAATGGTGTGCCGATTGTGGGCACCTCGCCCGACATGATCGATGCCGCAGAAGATCGCGAGCGCTTCCAGAAGCTGTTGCAGGATCTGAACTTGCGTCAGCCGCCTAACCGTACGGCGCGTACCGAAGCGCAGGCTTTGGAGCTGGCGCAGGAAATCGGCTATCCGCTGGTGGTGCGTCCTTCTTACGTGCTGGGCGGCCGCGCGATGGAAATCGTGCACGAGCAGCGCGACCTGGAGCGCTACATGCGCGAAGCGGTCAAGGTATCCAACGATTCACCGGTGCTGTTGGACCGCTTCCTGAATGACGCGATCGAAGTGGACGTGGATTGCATTTCCGATGGCGCGCAAGTGTTCATCGGCGGCGTGATGGAACATATCGAGCAGGCAGGCGTGCACTCCGGCGACTCGGCCTGTTCGCTGCCGCCTTATTCGCTGTCCAAGGAAACCATAGACGAACTGAAGCGCCAGACTGCCGCGATGGCCAAGGGCTTGAACGTGGTGGGACTGATGAACGTCCAGTTCGCCATCCAGGAACAGGAAGTCGATGGTCAGATGAAGGACGTCGTTTTTGTGCTGGAAGTGAATCCGCGTGCATCGCGTACCGTGCCTTACGTTTCGAAAGCGACCGGCCTGCAGCTGGCCAAGATTGCCGCACGCTGCATGGTCGGGCAGTCGCTGGAAGAGCAGGGCGTGACCAAGGAAGTGATTCCTCCGTATTACAGCGTGAAAGAGGCGGTGTTCCCGTTCGTGAAATTCCCGGGCGTGGATACCATCCTGGGGCCGGAAATGAAATCCACCGGCGAAGTCATGGGCGTGGGTAAGACCTTCGGCGAAGCCTTCGTCAAATCCCAGCTGGGTGCGGGTGTGAAGATTCCTACCTCCGGCAAGGTGTTCCTGAGCGTGAAAGCGAGCGACAAGCCACGCGCCGTGCAGGTGGCGAAAGAACTCGTCGACATGGGATTCTCAGTCGTGGCGACCAAGGGAACGGCGGCAGCAATTCATGCTGCCGGTATCCCGGTGGAAACGGTCAACAAGGTGGCGGAAGGCCGTCCGCATATCGTCGACATGATCAAGAACAATGAGATTGCCCTGGTGATCAATACGGTCGAAGAAAAGCGCACGGCAATTGTCGATTCGCGTGCGATTCGTACCAGTGCGCTGGCGGCAAGGGTAACGACCTTTACCACCATTGCCGGTGCCGAGGCAGCCGTGGAAGGCATGGCCCACCTCAATGAGTTGCATGTCTACGATTTACAAGGCCTGCATAAAACCTTACACTAAATCGATCGCTTAACAAGCAGCCGTAAACAACCAACCACAGGGGTCGCAAACAGCATCGGCTTCGATGCTAGCTGTAGCCTCTGTGGTTTTCATTTGGTGAAAAAGAAATGTTGAATTCCTTCCCGATTACCAAACACGGTGCAGAATTGCTGAAAGAAGAACTGCACCGTCTGAAGACCAAAGACCGTCCGGCCGTGATCAATGCGATTGCGGAAGCACGCGCGCAAGGCGACCTTTCCGAAAATGCGGAATACGACGCCGCCAAAGAACGTCAAAGCTTCATCGAAGGACGAATCGCAGACCTGGAAGGCAAGCTGAGCGCCGCTCAAATCATCGACCCGACCCAGCTGGATGCGGAAGGGCGCGTCGTGTTCGGCGCTACAGTAGACCTGGAAGACCTGGAGTCGGGCGATAACGTGACTTACCAGATCGTTGGCGTGGACGAGGCGGATCTGAAGGAGGCCAAAGTATCGGTCACTTCCCCGATCGCACGGGCCTTGATCGGCAAGCATGCGGGCGACGTGGTCGAGGTGCAGGCGCCTTCAGGCATACGCGAGTACGAAATCCTGGAAGTCAAATACATCTGAGCCGCGCATACATAAACGCACCGGGTTGAATGAATCCGGTGCGTTTGTTTTTTGGGAGTGCTTGAAGGCGCGCCGATTTGTCTGCGGCAGGAAAGATGGCGCAGGTGCGCGTCCGAATCGCAGCCGCTTAGCCAGCCAGGGTTTTCTTTCGGCTGGGCTGGCGTTTCTTGGCACGCTTGATCAGGCCACCCTGGGTGACGCGCTCATTGCCTTTCAAGACAACCTTGGTGACGCTGGGTTTCTTGGTGCCGCTGGGGCTGGGCTTGACGATCGTGACTTCCCGCAAGCCCTTGCCGCGACGGCTGTCGGCTTCCTTGACTTTCTCTTTCTTCGGGCGATATAGCACCAGCAGCTTGCCGATGTGCTGGACCGGGGCGGCACCCAATTCAGCGCAGATGGTTTCATAGATCGCGATACGCGCTTCCCGGTCATCGCCGAAGACGCGTACTTTGATCAGACCGTGGGCATCAAGACTGGCGTTGATTTCCTTCATGACCGCCGGCGTAAGCCCGGCTTCGCCGATGATGACGACGGGATCGAGGGCATGGGCTTCGGCGCGCAGTTTGCTGCGTTCGGCAGGAGTCAATTTCAGCATAGGAATAAAAGATAAGCGGTAAGATGTCGAGCCGGCGCAGATGCTCGTTCGACGCGCGGATATTATTTACTCGAAAGTCAGTATTCTACGCGAATGGCCAAGAACAAATTGAATAAAAACTGGTTGCACGACCATATCAACGATCCTTACGTGCGCCTGGCGCAAAAGGAAGGCTATCGTGCGCGCGCCGCTTACAAGCTCAAGGAAATCGACGAGACGGAGAAGCTGATCAAGCCTGGCCAGGTGATCGTGGACCTGGGCTGCACTCCCGGAAGCTGGTCGCAGTATGTGCGAAACAAGCTTGGAGGACAGGCGGGCGGCGGCATCAATGGCACCATCATCGGGCTGGACATGTTGCCGATGGAGCCGATCGCCGACGTGCATTTCATCCAGGGCGACTTCCGCGAGGAAGAAGTGCTGAACCAGTTGGAGGCCTTGCTCGATGGTCGCAAAGTCGACCTCGTGCTGTCTGACATGGCACCCAATCTGTCCGGTATCGCACTTGCCGATGCAGCGCGCGTTGAACACATCATTGATCTGGCTATCGAGTTCGCACGTGCCCATATGAAACCAAGCGGTGCGCTGCTCGTCAAATGTTTCAACAGCAGCGGTTACAGCCAGATCGTTGAAAAATTCAAGCAGGAGTTCAAGGTGGTGGCGCACAAAAAACCGAAGGCCAGTCGTGACAAGTCCTCGGAAGTGTTTTTGCTGGGAAAACAGTTAAAGCATCCGCTTTGAGCTACAACATATTGACTTAGCAATATAAGCATGCTGTTCAAATTGGCAAGCATGGAATATTGAGAGTAGAATCAGATAGCTGGTAATGGGCGTAATACGTGTGATAGATGCATGGATCACCAAGGAGCATGAGTGAATAATATGTTTTCCAAAGCCGCCTTCTGGGTGGTAGTCGGTCTGGTTCTGTTTACAGTGTTTAAACAGTTTGATGACCGCAATCTGACCAGCGGTGCGGCGCCCATCCCGTATTCCGATTTCCTGGACGAAGTGCAGTCGCAGCGCATCAGCGAGGCAGTCATCGAAGACCGCACCATCGTGGCGACTACCACCGACGGCCGCAAGATACGCGCTACCGTGACGCCGCTGGATCGCGGTCTGATCGGCGACCTGATCGACAACAATGTGAAGTTCGATGTCCGTCAACCGGATCCGCCGTCCTTCCTGCAGCAAATCTTCATTTCCTGGTTCCCGATGCTGCTGCTGATCGGCGTGTGGATTTTTTTCATGCGCCAGATGCAGGGCGGCGGCAAGGGCGGCGCCTTCTCCTTCGGCAAATCCAAGGCGCGCATGCTGGATGAAAATGCGAATGCGGTGACCTTCGCCGATGTCGCGGGTGCCGACGAAGCGAAAGAGGAAGTCGCTGAAATCGTGGAATTCCTGCGCGACCCGACCAAGTTCCAGAAGTTGGGTGGCCGTATCCCGCGCGGCGTGCTGATGGTGGGCCCGCCGGGTACCGGTAAAACCCTGCTGGCGCGCGCCATTGCCGGCGAAGCCAAGGTGCCGTTCTTTACCATTTCCGGCTCCGACTTCGTGGAAATGTTCGTGGGCGTGGGTGCCTCCCGCGTGCGCGACATGTTCGAAACCGCCAAGAAGCATTCACCC
>JAFAGG010000062.1 GCA_023422955.1 Pseudomonadota bacterium
GTATGAAGAAATCTTTCATGGCTTTTCTAAAAATATGCAGGCCAATCTGCGTAGAGCGAGAAACAGGTGGACCAAGGAAACCGATGGAAGATTTTTCATCGTTACGGAGCCCGCAGAAATGCAGGCAAGATTCCAGGACTTCCTGAGACTGGAAGCAAGCGGATGGAAAGGCGCGTCAGGAAGCAGGACGGCCATTGCGCTTCACTCCGATCTCAAGCTGTTTTATGAAACCTTGCTGAATGGATTTTCATCGTCAGGGAGTGTGCAATTGCATTGCCTGGAATTGCGCGGAGAAGTTATTGCCGCTGATTTCTGCGTATCCGATCACGACACGCTCTATCTGCTCAAGACCGGTTATAACGAGGATTGGTCGCGCTTAAGCCCGGGCGCCCTGCTATGCGAATATGCATTGCAATACGCTGCCTCGGAAGCTTCGATAAAGCATGTCAACCTGATTGCCGACATGGAGTGGAGCCGCTCCTGGCGTCCCAAAATTTTCGAGGTGCAGAATCTTATCCTGTTCAATTCCACTCCTGTCGGCACGCTGTGCCGCACCGGCATGAACCTCAAGAAAAACCTGGCTCGTCTTTGTGAAAAATATGCCGCTCCGAATGCCATCAAAATTCCGCTTGGCTGGATTGGCATCCGGCGTCAATGACATTCTCCCGGAGTGCTGTTGTGCCTTGCCTGCATTCAGCATGACTTGCAGCTTAAGGACGGCATCAATGAAAAACTCGCAAGCATGAATCGCTCAGCCCGGCAAATCGGCGTGAGCATGAGCGCTGCAACAGGCAGACAGTCATTCAAGAATAAGGAATGACCGGTCGGTGCACATGATTCGCCGGCTGCGTTTACACTGCGGGATTCCCTCTCTTTGCTGCTGCATCCATGACACCGCTCTCGATTGCCCACAACGACATCATCGCTGCTGTTAAAAGCTGGCTGGAGAAAGCGGTGATCGGACTGAATCTGTGCCCGTTTGCCAAAAGCGTTTATGTGCGAGAACGCATTCGCTTTGTCGTCAGCGACGCCACCACGACTGATGAGCTTGCCCATGCATTGATGGACGAACTGTCGCTCCTGCAGGCGGCCGATCCGCAGCAAATCGATACCACGCTGTTGATCCATCCGCAGGTACTGCAGGATTTCGCAGACTATAACGATTTCCTCGGCGTGGCCGACGCCATCCTGGAACACCTGAGCCTGACCGGGGAGTTACAGCTTGCCAGCTTTCACCCCGACTACCAGTTTGCCGACACGGATGCAGACGACATCACCAATTACACCAATCGCGCGCCCTATCCCATCCTGCACCTGCTGCGCGAAACCAGTATTGAAACAGCTATCGCGGGTTATCCGGATCCCGACAGCATTTATGAAAACAATATGGAAACGCTGCGCCGTCTGGGCTTATCCGGCTGGCAGGAACTTGGTATTATTTCAACGAAAAATTAAACCCGCTATCACCGCGGTGCAGGCACCACGGCGTCATCAGCAGGTTTTTTCGCATGACTTGGAGCGTTTAATGCAGTTTTCGCGCTTTGATGAAAATACGGCTTTCCTCAAGTGCAAAGCTGGTCTTTAAAAGAAGTTCGGGCTATATGGAGTGAAGCAAACGTGAAGAAAAGCGGGAATTTACGGGCTGAATACGGGCTAAAACAGCGAGGGAATACGCAATTCTTGAAATTAAGCTATTATTTTCCACAGAACAATATAGTACTTAAACAATGTATTTCCCGTATGCATTAAAATAGAACTTCCTGAAAAGAAATGCGGGGAATCGAGTTTCGCGAAAGACGATCACACCGCATCGTGTTTTTTCTCCAACCCTGGATTTGGAACTATTTGTATGACTAATCAGGCAGAAAATACGCCCCCCAGCAATCGTTTGGCGGACCAAGTCAATTATGATCCCAACCACCTGCTGGATTCCTTGATTGAAAAGCTGAATCTGAAAAACGATGCCGCCTTGTCGCGCGCGCTTGAAGTCGCGCCGCCGGTCATCAGCAAGATTCGCCATCGCCGTTTGCCGGTTGGCGCCTCGCTGCTGATACGCATGCATGAAGTCAGCGACCTGAGCATTCGTGAATTGCGTAACCTGATGGGTGATCGCCGCGAGAAATTCCGTATCAGCGACAAGCAGTTCAAGCCCAAGAACGCGGGTGACAGCTACGATAGTCAAGATGCAAACGAAGGCTTGCAGGATGAATAAAAAACGGGGTGCGATGCACCCCGTTTTTTATTGCGGCAAGCTACTGAAACTCGCTGATCAGGCAGGGAATACGCCGGTGGACAGATAGCGGTCGCCCCGATCGCACACGATGAAGACTATCGTCGCATTCTCCACCGTTTGCGAAATCCGCAAGGCCACTTCGCAGGCGCCCGCGGCAGAAATCCCGCAGAATATCCCTTCTTCCGCTGCCAGGCGGCGCGCCATGTGTTCCGCCGTCGCCTGCGTCACATATTCGAGCTGGTCAACCTGGCTCTTGTCGTAAATGCTCGGCAGATAAGCCTCGGGCCATTTGCGTATGCCGGGAATCTGCGACCCTTCCTCCGGTTGCGCCCCGATGATGCGAATCCCGGAATTTTTTTCCTTCAGAAACTGCGACACGCCCATGATGGTGCCCGTGGTGCCCATGGCACTCACGAAATGGGTAACCCGCTCTTCAGTGTCGCGCCATATTTCCGGCCCGGTGGTTTCATAGTGCGCACGCGGATTGTCGGGATTGGCAAACTGGTCGAGGATGATGCCCTTGCCTTCCTTTTGCATCTGATCCGCCAGATCGCGCGCATATTCCATGCCGCCGGCTTTGGGCGTGAGGATGATCTGCGCGCCGTAAGCGGCCATGCTTTGGCGACGCTCCAGGCTCAGGTTTTCCGGCATGATCAGGACCATCTTGTAGCCGCGCATGGACGCCGCCATGGCCAGCGCAATACCGGTATTGCCGCTGGTCGCCTCGATCAGGGTATCGCCCTGCTTGATCTGACCGCGCGCTTCCGCGCCGCGTATCATCCACAGCGCCGGCCTGTCCTTCACGGAACCGGCGGGATTATTGCCTTCCAGCTTGCCGAGAATAATATTGTTGCGGCGTGCGGCATCTTCTCCCGGAATCACTTTCAATTGAACCAGGGGAGTATTTCCTATCGTGTCTTCGATGGTGAGATAAGGCATGGGCGCTCGACTTGGGCGTGGCAAAAGCGCTATTTTAATCGCAGACGCCGTTTGGCGCCTGCCAGCCTATCAGGAAGAAATGCCGGGCATGGTGTGAGCATGCCCGGCGACGGATCATTTGGCTGATGCAGCCTTGACGGGCTTGGCCGGTGCCGGCTTGGACGATTGCGCCGCCGGTTCCACTTTCGTTTCCGAGCGCGGCTTGCCATTCACCGTCAGTCCCGCCTGCGACAGCCGCTTCGCACTGGCCGGTCCCACGCCCTTCACGCGCTTTTCAAGATCGTTCCAATCCTTGAAGTTGCCCGCCTTGGTTCTCTCCTCCAGCATGGATTTGGACATTGCCGGCCCGACTCCCTTGACGCTCTCCAATGCAACCTTGTCGGCGCGATTGATATCGACCTGTGCCCATGCAAGCCCCATTGTTGCCAGGGCCAATACTGCCATTGCGATGAATTTGCTTACCATGCTCGTCTCCTGTGAGGTATCGGATAAAACACTAATTGGGCAGTGGCACCATGCATCACTGCCGCCAGCGATTGTTCCAACAAAGCGCAAAGACCTTCACTGGCCAACAGGTGCAGTAGCCTGTCCTATCGTGATCGGCTGCTCATACCGGCACGGATGCAAAAGACCCTGCATACCAAGCAAGTAACACGGCACATGAAAAAGCTGAAAAAGAAAAAGCACCGGTTCTAACGGTGCTTTTCCCGGGCGCTGATGAGTTAGCGAGTCAGTTGAGTATGGTGAGTTCCTCGCTGCGACGCGGCGGATAGGTTTCCCAGTGACTGCAGCCGGGGCACTGCCAGTAGAACTGGCGAGCCTTGAAGCCGCAGTGGCCGCACTGGTAACGCGCCAGCTTTTGCGCATAGCCGTGGACCACGCTCTTCACCATCGTGAGCTCGGACATGTATTCCGGCGGCACCGCCATGGAACGGGCTTCCAGCCATTTATCCAGGCCCAGCAGCGTGGGAGTGCGATGCAATTCATTGCCGACGATCTTATATGCTGCTTCCACGCCATCCTGTTCCAGCACGGCCTGGAATGTCACCTCCAGCAGATCGATGGAAGCGGCTTCAGCCAGATAATGGCGCAGCAGATTGAGGCCTTCCTGTGGTCGCCCGACCGCCTTGTAGGCATCCATCAGCCGTTGCGCGACCAGGCCGACGTGCGGCGCACTCTGGTGCTCGACGCGTTGCCATGCGCGTATCGCCGCATCAGGATCGCCCAGCGCCAGATAGGCATCGCCCATCAGAATCGTGGCGCGCACATTGCTGCGATCCACCGCCAGCGCTTTCTCCAGCGTAGTCAGCGCGCTGGCCGGATTGGTATGCACCAGTTCATCCTGCGCCAGCTCGCAATAATAATGCGCAATTTCCTTCTGGCGGCTGCCCGCACCCGAAGCCTGCAAGGCTTCTGCGGCGGTAATGGCGCGCCGCCATTCTTTTTCGCGCTGGTAGATTTCCAGTTGCGCGCGGCGCGCCTGGGTGCCGAGCGAGGTATCGACCAGGCTATCGAAAGCTTCCTCGGCGCGGTCCAGCAGGCCGGCTTTCAGATAATCCTGGCCCAATTCATAGCGGGCCTGAGAACGCAATTCCGGCGTCAGGTCGGCACGCGCCAGCAGGTTCTGGTGGATGCGAATCGCACGTTCGGTTTCTCCGCGGCGGCGAAACAGGTTGCCCAGCGCGAAATGTATTTCTATGGTTTCGGGATCCAGCTGCACCACTTCGATAAAGGCATCGATCGCCTTGTCCGGCTGTTCATTGAGCAGCAGGTTCAGGCCCTTGAAATAACCGCGGGGAAGCGTGCGGGACTCAGAGAGCAGTTGCTTGATGTCGACCCGGGCGGCGATCCAGCCGAGCGAAAAAAATACCGGGATGCCGAGCAGCCACCAGAGTTCAAATTCCATGCAAATTCCGTGCTTCAGGTCGAGTTAAAGAACACTACGGTCGATATTGACCAGGGTATCCGGCGCAATGACAGCAGCCGCGTCGCGCTCTTTTTCCAATATCGCGATGGCCTTTTTCTGACGGGCCATTTCACGACGATAGCGGAACATCATGGGACACATCGCCAGCACGCCCAGAATGGCGCCGCCGATGAAAAAACCCAGCAACAGCACGACGAGCGGGCTGGTGAATTGATAATCCAGGAAAAGCGCCAGGGTCGCTTCCTGCGTGTTCTTCAAGGCGAAAGTGAAGAACACTACGAACAGCAGAACGGTAACGATTCTTAAAATGATCTTCATCAGCTTCGATCCCAGTGGTTCCTTACGGTCGGCGCCTGAATCAGGAGCCATGAGGAAATGACAATTGGGGAACATTGTACGCGAAAAAAAACGGCATCTTCGGATGCCGTTTTGCAGAAATCGAACATGTTCGCTGCTATTTTCGGACCACCCATTAAAAAAAACGGCATCCGAAGATGCCGTTTTTACGATGACGGGACTGCCTCAGTCGTCCTTGATCGGTTGCCCGACCATGGCATCCACCCGCTCACGCAAGTCCTTGCCGGGCTTGAAGTGCGGTACCCGTTTTTCCGGCACCATCACCTTGTCACCCGACTTGGGATTGCGTCCTATGCGCGGTGGACGGCTATTCAACGCAAAGCTGCCAAAACCACGGATCTCGATGCGCTGACCAGTGGCCAGGCCATTTGCCATCGCATCGAGTATGGTCTTGACCGCGTAATCCGCATCCTTTGCTACCAGTTGCGGATAACGCTCGGCCAAACGTGCAATCAACTCCGACTTTGTCATGCCTTGGTCTTCAATTACTGCTTGTTATCGAGCTTGGCTTTCAACAATGCGCCCAGGCTGGTGGTGCCGGATGCAGCGTTGGAATCAGCAGCCATCTTCTGCATGGCTTCCTGGGTTTCCACATTGTCTTTCGCCTTGATCGACAGCTGGATGCTGCGAGCCTTGCGGTCAACGTTGATGATCATGGCTTCAAGCGTGTCGCCCACTTTCAGGTGGGTACCGGCATCTTCCACGCGATCGCGGGAGATTTCGGAAGCGCGCAGATAACCTTCGACTTCGTCGGTCAGCTGAACGACAGCGCCTTTAGGCTCAACAGCTTTAACAGTACCGTTCACTACAGCACCTTTGTCGTTCAGTGCGGTGTAGTTGTTGAACGGATCACCTTCCATTTGCTTCACGCCCAGCGAAACGCGCTCGCGCTCCACGTCGATAGCCAGAACAACCGCTTCCAGCTCGTCGCCTTTCTTGAACTTGCGAACTGCTTCTTCGCCAGCTTCGGTCCAGGACAGGTCGGACAGATGCACCAGGCCGTCGATATTGCCGGTCAGGCCGATGAATACGCCGAAGTCGGTGATGGATTTGATCGCGCCACGTACCTTGTCGCCTTTTTTGTGCGACATGGCGAAGTCGTCCCATGGGTTCGCTTTGCACTGTTTCATGCCCAGCGAAATGCGGCGACGTTCTTCGTCGATTTCCAGAACCATGACTTCCACTTCGTCGCCCAGTTGAACAACTTTGCTCGGTGCCACGTTCTTGTTGGTCCAGTCCATTTCGGAAACGTGAACCAGGCCTTCGATGCCTTGTTCCACTTCCACGAATGCACCGTAGTCGGTCAGGTTGGTTACTTTACCGAACAGGCGGGTGCCTTGCGGATAACGACGCGACAGACCGGTCCAGGGATCGTCGCCCAGTTGCTTGACGCCCAGGGAAACGCGGTTTTTCTCTTGATCGTATTTCAGAACCTTGGCTGTGATTTCCTGGCCAACCGACAGAACTTCGGACGGATGGCGAACACGACGCCATGCCAGGTCGGTGATATGCAGCAGGCCGTCGATGCCGCCCAGATCCACGAATGCGCCGTAGTCGGTGATGTTCTTGACGATACCGGTAACTACCGTACCTTCTTTCAGGGTTTCCATCAGCTTCTGGCGCTCTTCGCCCATCGATGCTTCGACGACGGCACGGCGCGACAGAACGACGTTGTTACGCTTGCGGTCCAGCTTGATGACCTTGAATTCCATGGTCTTGCCTTCGAACGGCGTGGTGTCCTTGACGGGACGCACGTCGACCAGCGAGCCCGGCAGGAATGCGCGGATGCCGTTGGTCAGCACGGTCAGACCGCCTTTTACCTTGCCGTTGATGGTGCCGGTTACGAGTTCGCCGGATTCCATGGCTTTTTCCAGCGACAGCCAGGAGGCCAGACGCTTGGCTTTGTCACGGGACAGGATGGTGTCGCCGAAACCGTTTTCCAGCGATTCGATCGCTACGGAAACGAAATCCCCTACATTGACTTCGAGTTCGCCATTGTCATTCTTGAATTCCTCGATGGGAATGAAGGCTTCGGATTTCAGGCCGGCGTTTACGATCACGAAATTGTGGTCGAGACGAACGACTTCAGCGGAAATCACTTCACCGGAACGCATGTCCTGACGGGACAGCGATTCTTCAAACAACGCGGCAAAACTTTCCATGCCAGTGGATTCAGGGGAGGTAGAAGCTGTAGACATAATTAATGAGGGTTAGCCAATTTTGCTGCACCATGCAGCAACGATTGGGTTAAGGTTAAACACATTCCGGACAGACCTTGCGTCTTCCGGACACCTGATACACGCAATGAAGAGGAAGGAGAATTGAAACCCTGCTCAACCTGCGCTACTACTTACTGCTACTGCTGTGACTTGCATCGCAATCCGCATACCACTCCAGCACCTGCGCCACCGCTTGTTCTATCGTCAGCGCAGACGTCTCCAGCAGATACGCGCTTTCTGCAGGTTTGAGAGGAGCAATGGCGCGATTGGCATCGCGTGAGTCGCGGTCCTGCAAGTCCTGCAAAAGGTCGGACAGTTTAGCAGGAAAGCCTTTTTCAATCAATTGCTTATAACGTCTTTCGGCCCGTGCAGAAACACTGGCCGTAAGAAAGACTTTCAGTCTGGCCTGGGGGAAAATCACGGTCCCCATGTCACGCCCGTCGGCCACCAGACCTGGCAATTGGCAGAAACCAAGTTGCAATTGATGCAAGCCTTGTCGCACTGCCGGCAAGGCTGCCACTTTTGATGCGGTATTGCCCACTTCTTCAGCACGGATCACATCCGTTACATCTTCGTCATCCAGAAAAATCCGGCCATTGCAGAAGCGGCAAGGCAAGGTGGCGGCCAGCCTGCCCAGCTCGGCCTCATTATCGAGCGCGACCTTCTGACGCAGCGCCGACAAGGCCGTCAGCCGGTACAGCGCGCCGGAGTCCAGATAGTGAAAGCCCAGATACTCGGCAACGCGCTGCGCCACCGTGCCCTTGCCGGAAGCGGTTGGACCATCGATGGCGATAACGGGAATGGAAGAAGTGGTCATTCTGCTTGGCTGCTTAGCTAGTTAGCCGATTACGCCTGTCAGCGCTGCGGCGATGAATCAACAATCAACGCCGCACGATCTGGGCAAATGCGTCGAAATAATCCGGGAAAGTCTTGGCCACGCACTTGGGATCGTTGATGCCGATCTTCGCGCCCTGGCGTATCGCACCATTGAGCGAAGCCAGCGAAAAGCACATCGCCATCCTGTGATCATCGTAGGTATCGATCTCGGCCGGCGCAATCTGCGGCGGCGGCGTGATTTTCAGGTAATCGTCGCCCTCTTCCACGATAGTGCCCAGCTTGCGCAGCTCCTTGGCCATCGCGGCAATGCGGTCGGTTTCCTTCACGCGCCAGCTGCCGATATTGCGCAGCGTGGACGTGCCGTTTGCGTACAGCGCAGCGACGGCAATCGTCATCGCTGCATCCGGGATATGGTTGAAATCGGCGTCGATGGCTTTCAACGCGCCATTGCCGCGCGCCTCTATCCAGTTGTCGCCCATGGTAATGGTCGCGCCCATCTGCTCCAGCGCTTCGACGAAGCGCACATCGCCCTGGATACTGTCGCGGCCCACGCCTTCGACCCGCACCGGCCCACCGGCAATCGCGCCGGCTGCAAGAAAATACGACGCGGACGATGCATCGCCTTCCACGTGTATGGTGCCGGGGGCGGTGTAATGCTGACCGGCGCGCATCGTAAATGCCTGCCAGCCGTCGCGCTCGACTTCCACGCCGAAGCGGCGCATCAGGTTCAGCGTGATCTCGATGTAAGGCTTGGAAATCAGCTCGCCGATTACTTCAATTCTCAGGTCATGCTCACGCGCCATCAGGGGCGCCGCCATCAGCAGGGCGGTCAGGAACTGGCTCGATACATTGCCTCGCACCTGCATGCGCTGCGCGTTGAGCAGACCGCGCTGAATGTGCAGCGGCGGATAGCCGGGCTCGCCGGTATAGGAAATGCGGGCGCCCACGGCATTCAGCGCATCGACCAGATCACCGATAGGACGCTCATGCATGCGCGACACGCCATGCAAGGTGTAGTCGCCGCCTATGGCCGCCAGCGCTGCCGTCAGCGGACGAATCGCGGTGCCGGCATTGCCCATGAATAAATCGGCATGGTGCACCGGCAATGTGCCCTGGGTGCCGTGCACGATGTAATCCTGGCTCTCGCCGATCTGCTCCCATTTGACGCCCAGTTTCTGCAGGGCCATCAGCATCACGTGCGTATCGTCGGAAGCAAGCAGTTCAATAATCTTGGTCGTGCCGCCGGCCAGCGCAGCCAGCAGCAGCGTGCGATTGGAAATGCTTTTCGAACCCGGCAGGCGCACCGTTCCTTCCACGCGGGAAGCCGGTTGCAGATAAAGGAAATGCGGATATTTTTTCATCGCTCACCTCCGTGCTTGCCTTGCGGCTCTGCCGCTTCAATCGAACGCATCCAGTTCTGCCGCGCCTGCTGCGCATTGGAGAAAATCGCCTGCAGCGACATGCCATCTTCCGCCACCAGCAACTCGCGCATGCGCGTCAGTTGCACCATATAGGCATCGAGTTCATCGAGCAAGGCGCTCTTGTTGGCGAGGCTGATATCGCGCCACATCTCGGGCGAGGAACCGGCAATGCGCGTGAAATCGCGAAAGCCGCTGGCGGCAAACTGGAACAGCAAATCCGCGTGCGGCTTGTGCGCTACGTCGTCGACCAGCGCATAAGCCAGCAGGTGCGGCAAATGGCTGACCGCGGCGAATACCTGGTCGTGCTGCTGCGGCGTCAGGTGATGAATCGCAGCGCCGCACTGGTCCCAGGCCCAGGCCACGCGCGCCACATCGTGCGGATCGTTTTCCGGCAGGGCCGTCAACACCACTTTCTTGCCGTGATACAGATCGACGATGGCGGCATCCGGTCCATTGGTTTCACGGCCGGCAATCGGATGGCCGGGCACGAACTGGCTGATCTTCTTGCCCAGCGCTTCGCGCGCGGCGGCCACCACATCGGTCTTGGTGCTGCCGGCATCGGTCACCACGGTGCCCGGCTGCAGATGCGGTGCCAGGGCGGCAAGTATGGCGCCGGTTTGCGCCACCGGCGCTGCCAGCAATACCAGGTCGGCGTCAGTGACCGCTTCTTCCATGGAAGTGCTGGCCACATCGATGATGCCGAGTTCTTTGGCGCGCGCCAGCGTGGCACTGCGGCGGCCTACGCCGACTATGGCCTGCACGGCGCCCGCCTGCTTCAAGGCCAGCGCGAAAGAGCCGCCTATCAGGCCGGCACCGACAATGACGATTTTATTCAACACGGATAAGGCTTAATCAATAAGTCAGTAAGTCAATACAAGTTATGCCAGCACTTGCCTGAGAGCGTCGATGAAGCGGCTGTTCTCTTGCGGCAAACCGATGGTGATGCGCAGCCATTGCGGCAAACCGTAACTGCCCACCGGGCGCACGATCACACCCTGCTTCAGCAAAGCCAGGTTCACGCGGTTGCCGGCCTCATTATCGTCGCCCACTTTTATCAGTACGAAGTTGCCGTGCGAGGGCACGTACTCCAGTCCCAGTGCATCGAAAGCATCGGTCAGTTGCCGATAACCGTCGGCATTCATCTGCGCGCTTTTTTCCAGGAATTCGACATCGTTCAAGGCGGCAATCGCCGCTGCCTGCGCCAGTGTATTCACGTTGAAAGGCTGGCGGATGCGATTGAGCAAATCCGTGAGCGCCGGTTGTGCAATGGCAAAACCGACGCGCAAGCCCGCCAGTCCGTAAGCCTTGGACAGCGTGCGCGACACCAGCAAATTGGGATACTGGCGCGTCCAGGCAATCGAATCGTATTGTAATTCAGCCGGCAGATACTCGTTGTAGGCTTCATCCAGCACGACCACCACGTCAGCCGGCACTTTCTTCAGGAAAGCCTCGATTTGCGCGGCAGGCAGGAAGGTGCCGGTGGGATTGTTCGGATTGGCGATGAAGATCAGGCGCGTATCGGGCGTGATCGCTGCCGCCATGGCATCCAGGTCATGACCATATTCTTTCGCGGGCACGACGATGGCGCGTGCGCCGATAGCCTGGGTGGCCAATGCATAAACGGCAAACGAATACTCGGAGTAAATGACCGCCTGCCCGGGTTGCACCAACGCATGCGCCGCCAGCTCCAGGATGTCATTGCTGCCATTGCCCAGCGTAATCCAGTCCTGCGGCACATCGTGTTTGGCAGTCACCGCCGCTTTCAATGCAAAGCCATTTCCATCCGGGTAACGGCCGATCTCGGCGGCCGCTTCCAGCATCGCCTGTCTTGCCGATTCGGGCATGCCGAGCGGATTTTCATTGGACGCGAGCTTGACGATGGAAGCTTCATCCAGACCGAATTCGCGCGCCACTTCAGAGATGGGCTTGCCTCCCTGATAGGGTGCAATTGCGCGTACATAGTCGGGGCCGTATTGGATGGACATCTTGAATTCCTGGAATGAATAATGACAAACACTGTTCTTAATCCCCTCCCCTTCAAGGGGAGGGTTAGGGGTGGAGCAAGGGTAAGCAGGAGACATGTCGCCTGCTTGCGCAACGGCCCAGGCTTGCAAGCCTGGGCGCGCCCTGCAAGGGGGGATGGGTTGCGTTTGCAGAATGTGGAAACCCATCCCCATCCCAACCTTCCCCTTGAAGGGGAAGGAGCTTTATCTATTTTGCTCCGAATGCCCAAGGCGCAAGCAACTGGATGTCCTTCGAAGAGGATGAAACTACACCCCCTCTGGCAACCTCGTATGCCAATCCGTCACCCGCTGATACTGGTGCGCGACATTCAGCAGTTTCGCTTCGCTGAGATAGTTGCCGATGATCTGCAAACCGACCGGGCGCTTGCCGTTCTTCTCGCCCTGGCCGAAGCCGCAAGGCACCGACATGCCGGGCAAACCGGCGAGACTGGTGGACAAGGTGTAAATATCGGCCAGGTAGTTGGCAATCGGATCATCCGCTTTCGATCCCGCATCCCAGGCCACCGTTGGCGCCACCGGCCCCATGATCACATCGCACTGCTGGAACGCTGCCTGGAAGTCTTCCGCGATCAGGCGGCGGATCTTCTGCGCCTGCAGGTAGTAGGCATCGTAATAACCGTGCGACAGCACGTAGGCACCGATCAGGATGCGGCGTTTCACTTCATCGCCGAAACCTTCGGCGCGAGTCTTGCGGTACATGTCGGCCAGGTCGGTGTAATCCTTGGCGCGGTAGCCGTAGCGCACGCCGTCGAAGCGGCTCAAGTTGGACGATGCTTCGGCGGGCGCGATCACGTAATAAACGGGAATCGACAACGAAGTTTTTGGTAGCGAAATTTCAATCAGCGTCGCACCCAGTTTCTCGAACTCGGAGAGGGCGGCGCGTATCGCCTGCTCGACATCCGTTGCCAGGCCTTCGCCGAAGTATTCGCGCGGCACGCCGATGCGCAATCCTTGCAGCGGCTGGTTCAGGTCGCGCGTGTAGTCTTCGCGCTCACGCTGCAGGCTGGTGGCATCCTTGGGATCGAAGCCGGTCATCGCGTTCAGCAGTAGAGCGCAATCTTCCGCGGTACGCGCCATCGGGCCGCCCTGGTCCAGCGACGAGGCAAAAGCGATCATGCCGAAGCGCGACACGCGGCCATAGGTCGGCTTGATGCCGGTGATGCCGCAAAACGCCGCCGGCTGGCGAATCGAGCCGCCGGTGTCGGTGCCGGTGGCAGCCGGCGCCAGCGCCGCAGCGACCGCAGCCGCCGAGCCGCCTGAAGAGCCGCCGGGCACAGCGTTCTTGTCCCAGGGGTTTTTCACCGGGCCGAAGTAGGAGTTTTCATTGGCTGAGCCCATCGCGAATTCGTCGCAGTTGAGCTTGCCCAGCGTGACCATGCCAGCCTGGCTTAACTGTTCCACCACGGTCGCATCGAAAGGGCTGACATAGTTTTCCAGCATCTTCGAACCGGCGGTCGAGCGCCAGCCGCGCGTGACGAAAATGTCCTTGTGCGCGATCGGGATGCCGGTCAGGACCGTGCCTTCATTTTTTGCCAGCCGCTGATCGGCCTGCTCCGCCTGCGCCAGGGTCAGCGCCTCATTGATGTCGATGTAGGCATTCAGATCACTTTTGGCGGCGCGATCGAGATAAAGACGAGCCAGTTCCACGGCGGAGATTTGCCGGGTTTGCAGCAAAGTGGAAAGTTCTTTAAGAGGCTTGGTGTGCATGACGTGAGTGAGTATTCAACTTCTGCGCGCCAAGTGGCGGCGAGACGGGGAAAATGTGAAAAATACTTTTCCGCGCGGGAATTATTCGATGACTTTGGGGACCAAGTACAGGCCGTCTTGAACCGCAGGTGCCGGTTGCTGATAGTCGTCGCGGCGGTCGGCTTCGGTCACTGCATCATCGCGCAGGCGTGACGAGAAGGCTGGGTCATACGCTGCAATCGGCTGGCTTAGCGGTTCGACACCTGTGGTATCGACAGCCTGCATTTGCTCTACCAGCGCGAAGATGTCGTTGAGCTTGTCCAGGGTTTGTTCGGCCTGGGCTTCGCTCAGGGAGAGCTGAGCCAGCGTAGCCAGGCGTTTAACATCAGAGTGGGTCAGGGACATGGCAGGAAGGCACCCCGTGTGGAGGCAGGTAAGGTTAAGTCAGAGAGCGGTTTTAGCAGGATGCTTACAACTTGTCAAAAATGAGAGACGATGCACGCATTTTTACAGTTTCTGTACGCTAATACGGACTAAATTATAAGGTAGAATGTGCCGCTATCACCGATTGCTGCGAATAGTCATGAACATGGCTTGCCACAGCAGGACAGGAAGGCCCGCACCTATAACGACGCGCGAATGCGCAATCAGGACAATTCATGTTTGGATTTATACGCAGTTACTTTTCGAATGACCTAGCCATTGACCTTGGTACCGCCAATACGCTGATTTACGCGCGCGGCGTCGGTATCGTACTGGATGAGCCTTCGGTGGTCGCGATTCGTCAGCAGGGCGGGCCCAATGGCAGGAAGACGATACAGGCGGTCGGCAAGGAAGCCAAGCAGATGCTGGGCAAAGTGCCAGGCAATATCGAAGCGATCCGCCCGATGAAGGATGGCGTGATCGCCGACTTCCGCGTGACGGAAGAAATGCTCAAGCAATTCATCCGCATGGTGCACGACACCAAGCTGTTCAAACCTTCTCCCCGTATCGTGATCTGCGTTCCCTGCGGTTCCACCCAGGTCGAGCGCCGCGCCATCCGCGAGTCGGCTCTGGGCGCAGGCGCGCGCCAGGTATTCCTGATCGAAGAACCGATGGCGGCTGCCATCGGCGCCGGCCTGCCGGTGTCGGTAGCAACCGGCTCCATGGTGGTCGATATCGGCGGCGGCACCACCGAAGTCGGCATCATCTCGCTGGGCGGCCCGGTCTACAAGGGTTCGGTGCGCGTCGGCGGCGACAAGCTGGACGAAGCCATCGTCAACTACATCCGCCGCAACTACGGCATGCTGATCGGCGAACAGACCGCCGAAGCGATCAAGAAGGAAATCGGCTCCGCTTTCCCCGGCTCCGAAGTCAAGGAAATGGAAGTCAAGGGCCGCAATCTGTCGGAAGGCATTCCACGCTCGTTCACGATTTCGTCCAACGAGATCCTGGAAGCGCTGACCGACCCGCTGAACAACATCGTCTCCGCCGTGAAGAACGCGCTGGAACAAACCCCGCCGGAACTGGGTGCCGACATTGCCGAAAAGGGCATGGTGCTGACCGGTGGCGGTGCGCTGCTGCGCGACCTGGACCGTCTGCTGATGGAAGAAACCGGCTTGCCGGTGACCGTGGCCGAAGATCCGCTGACCTGCGTGGTGCGCGGTTCGGGCATGGCGCTGGAACGCGTCAATCAGCTGGCGACGATTTTTGCATACGAATAAAAAAGCCACTCCCTGTCGGTGACAGCGACACAATGCAGGCCCAAGCTTCGCGATGAGCAGGTGCGTGTTTGCTGAAGCGTATGGCTGCCTGCAATGCCGCAGGCTGATATTTTTAGCTACATAGATGGAATACAGCCCACCGCCGCTTTTCAAACAAGGTGCTTCTGCCCGCGCGAAAGTCATTTTCTTTGCGCTGCTTGCCATCGTGCTGCTGTTTGTCGATGCACGCATGCAGGCGCTGGACGTGGTCCGCCAGGTCGTGGGCACCGTGCTTTATCCCGTTCAGTCGGTCGTGCTGGCGCCGCGTGACGGGATGTATGCAGTCGGAGGATATTTCTCCAGCCTGTCGGCACTGCAAGCCGAGAATGAAAAGCTCAAGCGTCAGCACCTGGAAAATGCGCAGGCCCTGCTGCAGACCGAACAGCTGATGGTCGAGAACGCGCAACTGCGCAGCATCCTGGGAGCCGCCGAGCGCTTGCCGGTTGCGTCCGTGATGAGCGAAATCCTGTATGACGCGCGCGATGCCTACACACGCAAGATCATCCTGAATCGCGGCAGCCACCATGGTCTGGCCGCCGGTCAGCCCGTCATCGACGATGCGGGCGTGGTAGGACAAGTGACCCGTGCCTTCCTGTTCACCGCCGAAGTCACGCTGCTGACCGATCGCAACCAGGCGATCTCGGTCCAGGTACTGCGAAACGGCGTGCGTAGCATTGCATATGGCAGTGGAAAGCTCGGTGCGCTGGATCTGCGCTTCATGCCGCCAAATACCGATATCCAGCCCAGCGACATCTTGGTGACTTCCGGCATCGATGGCGTATTCCCGGCGGGCTTGCCGGTGGCGCGCGTGAAGAAGGTGGATCAAAAGTCATCGGACGGCTTCCTCTCGATTGTGTGTGAACCTTTGGCGGGCGTGGATCGTCACAAGCAGTTGCTGGTGCTGATTACCCATTCGGAACTGGCGCAGAATGGCGGCGAGTCCGAGCGTAGCCTGAAGGACAAGCTGCTTTATCCGCGTGGGCCGGCCGTTGCCAATAGCACCATTGCGCAAGAGCCCAATCCGTCCGATCGAGCTTCACAATGAATAATCCGAATTACATCCTGCTGCCGGCCAGTCCCGCGTTCATCGCCTTAAGTCTGGTTGCGGCTTTCCTGCTGAACCTGATGCCCTGGGGCACCTGGGTCGGCATTCCGGATTTTGTGGCGCTGGTGCTGGTGTTCTGGAGCATTCATCAACCGCGCCGCGTGAGCATCGGCATTGCCTTTCTGATGGGCTTGCTGATGGATGTGCATGATGCCGCGCTGCTGGGCGAGAATGCGCTGTCTTACACCCTGCTGTCCTACTTTGCCATCATGATGCACCGCCGGGTGCTGTGGTTTCCGCCGACCACCCAGGCTTTGCATGTCCTGCCGCTGTTTTTCGCGATGCAAGTGGTGCAGATGATCGTGCAATTGATCATTGCCGGTAAATTCCCGGGCTGGCTGTATTTTCTTGAAAGCCTGGCTACCGCAGTATTGTGGCCGATCGCGGCCTGGGTCTTGCTGGCGCCGCAACGGCGCGCGGTAGACCGTGATGATATCCGGCCCCTGTAATGCCGCATGCATTGTTGATGCGACGACCTTGCCGCAGGAAGGCGTAGAGTGATAGCCCCGTATGAGTGAATTAAAGGATACCGAACGCGAACTGCACCATTTCAGGGTGCGGTTGTCGGTCATCGCGGTATTCATCTTCCTGTGCTTCGGCATCTTGCTCGCGCGGTTTTCATGGCTGCAGGTTTATCGCTACGACGACTATGCCGCCCGTGCGGAAAACAACCGCATTTCCGTGGTGCCGGTGTCGCCGAACCGCGGTCTGATCACGGACCGCAATGGCGTGGTCCTGGCCCGCAACTTCTCCGCCTATACGCTGGAGATCACTCCCTCCAAGCTCGACCGTCCGCTGGATGCGGTGATTGACGACCTGGCGACACTGGTGGAGATACAGCCGCGCGACAAGCGGCGCTTCCGTCGCATGATGGAAGAGTCCAAGAGGTTCGAGAGCCTGCCGATCCGCACCAAGCTCACCGATGAAGAAGTGGCTCGCTTCATTGCGCAGCGTTACCGCTTTGTCGGCGTCGATGTGCAGGCCCGCCTGTTCCGTCAGTATCCGCTTGAATCGGTGGCCTCTCATGTGGTCGGCTACATCGGCCGCATCAACCACCGCGAAGCCAAGCGCATCGAGGAATCGCCGGACTCGGCCAATTACCGCGGAACTGATCACATCGGCAAGGAAGGGGTTGAAAAGAGTTACGAGCGTTATCTGCATGGCACCACCGGCTACGAGGAAGTGGAAGTCACGGCAGGCGGCCGCGCGGTGCGCACGCTGACCCGCACGCCCGCCACGCCCGGTCACAACCTGATTCTTTCTCTCGATATCGAATTGCAGAAGGTGATTGAAGAGGCTTTCGGCGACCGGCGCGGCGCGGCTGTGGCCATAGAGCCGTCCACCGGCGACGTGCTGGCTTATGTCTCCATGCCGACCTTCGATCCCAACCTGTTCGTCGATGGCATCGATCAGCAGAGCTGGGATGAACTGAATACTTCCATTGACCGTCCACTGCTGAACCGCCCGCTTTCCGGCACTTATCCGCCAGGTTCCATCTACAAGCCTTTCATGGCGCTGGCAGCACTGGAGTCGGGCAAGCGCACGCCGCAAAGCAAGATCGCCGACCCCGGCTATTTCATGCTGGGCAGCCACCGCTTCCGCGACGACAAGGTGGGCGGGCATGGCGTGGTCGACATGTACAAGTCCATCGTCCAGTCCTGCAACACCTATTACTACATGCTGGCCAACGACATGGGCGTGGATGCCATCCATGATTTCATGAAGCCCTTCGGCTTTGGCCAGGCTACCGGCATCGATCTCGAGCATGAGCGTACCGGCGTGCTGCCTTCCACCGAATGGAAGCGCAATGCCTACCGCTCGGCAGAACAGAAGCGCTGGTATGCCGGTGAAACCATCTCGGTGGGCATAGGCCAGGGTTACAACGCGTTTACGCCGCTGCAAATGGCCCATGCCACGGCCATCCTGGCCAACAATGGCGTCGTGATGACGCCGCACCTGGTGAAAATGATTGAAGACCCGGTGACGCGCGAGCGCGAGCTGACGGTGCCGACGGAAAGTTATCGCATTCCGCTCAAGCAGGAGCATATCGACGTGGTGAAAAATGCCATGGTCGGCGTGACCAGGGAGGGAACTTCGTCACGTGCGTTTGCGAAGGCCGAATACGTATCGGGGGGCAAGACCGGTACCGCGCAGGCCATCGGCATGAAGAAGGACGAGAAATACAATGCGGCGAAACTGGAGGAGCGCTTCCGCGATCACGCCTTGTACATCGCCTTTGCGCCCGCCGACAAGCCGCGCATTGCGATTGCCATCATCGTGGAAAATGCCGGCTTTGGTTCTGCCGCCGCCGCACCGATTGCGCGCAAGGCTTTCGACTATTACCTGCTGGGCGATAAAGGCGACCTGAAAGCGATAGTGGCCGAGTATGCTCCTGCGTTGCAGACGCCTGCTCCCAAGCGCGCCGCCCCGAAGCCATCCGCACCCGTTACAGCCACAGCTTCTGCGCCAAATGCCGTGCCGCCGCTGCAGGCGATTTCCACGCGTGCGCCGCAATCGGGACAGCCTGAACAGGCGCCGGCAGTGCCCGTCAAGAAAGAGGAAGATCAGCCATGAATACGAGGGCATTAGAACGTCAGCAGGTGCCCAACTTTGGCACGCTGTTCAAAAAATACATACTGGTTTTTGACGGGCCGCTGGCGCTGATCATCTTCCTGATCCTGTCGGCCGGCACAATCACCATGTACTCCGCCGGCATCGATTTTCCGGGGCGGCTGGAAGATCATGTGCGCAATACCGTCCTGGCATTCGGCATCATGTGGATAACGGCACTGATGCCGCCCTCCGTCCTGATGCGACTGGCGGTGCCGCTTTATACGCTGGGTATCGTCCTGCTGGTGGGTGTGGCCATGTTCGGCCTGATCCGGAACGGCGCTCGCCGCTGGATCGATGTGGGCATCGTGATCCAGCCTTCGGAACTCATCAAAATCTCGCTGCCGCTGATGCTGGCCTGGTATTTCCAGAGGCGGGAAGGCCAGATACGCTGGCCGCAATTCATCGTGGCGACGATATTGCTGCTGATACCGGTCGGATTCATTCTGCGCCAGCCCGACCTGGGTACCTCCTTGCTAGTATTGGCTTCAGGCTTCTGCGTGATTTTCCTGGCCGGCCTGTCGTGGAAGGTGCTGGCGGGATTGGGCATTGCCGGCGCGGCCAGCCTGCCGATTGCCTGGCACATGCTGCACGACTATCAGCGCGGCCGCGTGATGATGCTGCTCGATCCGACTTCCGATCCGCTGGGCAAGGGCTTTCATATCATTCAGTCCACGATTGCCATCGGTTCCGGCGGTATCGACGGCAAAGGCTGGGTGCAGGGCACGCAGTCGCATCTGCAATTCATCCCGGAGCGCACCACCGACTTCATCTTCGCGGTGTATTCGGAAGAGTTCGGCCTGATCGGCAACATCATCCTGCTGGTGTTGTACCTGCTGTTGCTGGGACGCGGCCTGACCATTGCCGCCAATGCCGCGACCCTGTTCGGCCGCCTGCTGGCCGGCGCCCTGACCCTGATGTTCTTCGTCTATGCCTTCGTCAACATGGGCATGGTCAGCGGCATTCTGCCGGTGGTGGGCGTGCCCTTGCCCTTCATGAGCTACGGCGGCACGGCGTTCGTCACGCTGGGACTGGCGGCCGGCATGCTGATGAGCATACGGCGTCATCAGAAGCTGGTGCAGACCTAGCGTTTGCACGATAACGATGAAGCGCCGCTCCCTGCTTTCCCTCGGCCTCGCTTCCCTGCTGATGCCGTTGCGCGCGCGCAGCGATGGCGCTGCTTTCGCCGAGGTGCCGGCAGAGGAAGCCAAACCTGCCGGCGCGCTCAGGCGTGGCACGGAAACGAGGCGGGAAACGCTTGTTCCCGACAACTGGAAAGAGCAAGCACGGCAGAAGCAGCAAGGCTTGAGCAGCTGGTACGGCAAGCGCTTTCACGGCAAGCAAACCGCATCCGGCGAAGCCTTCGACATGCACGCGCTGACGGCCGCCCATCGCACGCTGCCTTTTCAGACCTGGGTGCGCGTGACCAATCTCGCCAATGGCAAGGAAGTCATCGTACGCATCAACGACCGCGGCCCGCGTTTGCATAGCCGCATCATCGACCTGTCGCAAGGCGCAGCCAGGGCGCTGGGGTTTTCCAAGAAGGGCGTAGCGCGCGTGGAAGTGGAAGTGCTGGCGAAGGACGAACTGGAAAAGCTGGCGAAGAAGTAGTTACCTGCTTTGAGCCAGGCGGTTGATGCGAGAGGGGCAGCACACCTTCCCCTTCAAGGGGATGAGGGCGGGGTTTCGCGAAGCACTGCTTAGGGCAGGTGTATAGACCGGAGACATGGTGAACACCTGTTCGGGGACATGGTGGACGGGTTGAGGCGTCATTT
>JAFAGG010000069.1 GCA_023422955.1 Pseudomonadota bacterium
AAATGACGCCTCAACCCGTCCACCATGTCCCCGAACAGGTGTTCACCATGTCTCCGGTCTATACACCCTCCCCTTGAAGGGGAGGGAACTTCGTACCGTCCCAGTACTAGCCTAACCAAGAGAACCCGACTACATGACAGAACTCACCAATCCCCTGCTCGACTTTTCCGGACTGCCGCGCTTCGATGCGATCAAACCCGAACATGTGACGCCTGCGGTTGAAAAGCTGCTGGCCGAATGCCGCAATGTCGTGTTTCAGCTGGAAGCTCCCATGAACGAAGTTAGCTGGGACAACTTCGTGCAGCCGCTGGAAGATGCAACCGAAAAGCTGGGCCGAGCCTGGGGCGTGGTGGGACATCTGAATTCCGTGATGGATACGCCGGAGCTGCGTGCGACCTATAACGAGAATCAGCCCAAGCTCACCGAGTTCTGGACCTCGCTGGCGCAAAATCTGGCCCTGTTCGAGAAATATAAAGCGCTGCGGCAAAGTGCCGCTTACGAAAAGCTGAATGCCGCGCAAAAGAAAATCATAGAAAACGCGCTGCGCGATTTCCGCCTGGGTGGCGCTGAACTGTCGGATGACAAGAAAGTACGCTTTGCCGAAATCCAGGAAAAGCAGGCGGCCCTGTCCACCAAGTTTTCCGAGAATGTGCTGGACGCCACCAACGATTACAAGCTACTGGTGGATAACGAAGCCGACCTGGCCGGTCTGCCCGAAGATGTGCAGCATGCCGCACGCGCCGCAGCCGAGCGCGACGGCAAGAGTGGCTATCAGTTCACGCTGCACTTCCCTTCCTTCTTCCCCATCCTGCAGTACGCAGACAAGCGCGAACTGCGCGAAACGGTTTACCGCGCCAATGCCACCAAGGCATCCGAGCAGGGCGAGGTTTTCTCGAAACGCGATGACTGGGACAACTCCGCCAACATCGCCGAAATCCTGAAACTGCGCGATGAAGAAGCCAAGCTGCTCGGATATGCAAATTTCGCGGAAGTGTCGCTGGTTTCGAAAATGGCGGAAACGCCGGCGCAAGTGATCAGCTTCCTGGAAGACCTTGGAAAACGCGCGCGCTCCTATGCTGAAAAGGACTGGGACGAGTTGCGCGCCTTTGCGAAGGAAGAACTGGGACTGGAAGACCTGCAAGCCTGGGATGTGGCCTATGTTTCGGAGAAAATGCGTGAGCAGCGTTATGCCTTCTCGGAACAGGAAGTGAAACAGTATTTCCCCGAGCCTAAAGTGGTAGCGGGCCTGTTCCGCGTGATCCAGAACATGTTCGATGTCGCGATCAAGCAGGACAGCACGCCCACCTGGCATCCGGATGTGCGCTTTTTCCGCATTGAAAAGAACGGTCAGTTGATCGGCCAGTTCTACCTGGACTTGTATGCGCGCGCCGGCAAGCGCGGCGGTGCCTGGATGGACGATGCGCGTGCGCGCCGCCGTCTCAACCAGGGCATGCAGACGCCGGTCGCCTACCTGACCTGCAATTTCACCGAGCCCGCCGTGGTCAACGGCGTAAAGAAACCGGCACTGTTCACCCACGATGAAGTGATCACGCTGTTCCATGAATTCGGTCACGGCCTGCATCATATGCTGACGCAAGTCGATGAACTCGGCGTATCCGGCATCTCCGGCGTGGAATGGGATGCGGTGGAACTGCCGTCGCAGTTCATGGAAAACTTCTGCTGGGAATGGGATGTGCTGCAGAACATGACAGCGCATGCCGACACCGGCGAGCCGTTGCCGCGCGCGCTGTTCGACAAGATGACGGCGGCGAAGAATTTCCAGTCCGGCCTGCAGGCGCTGCGCCAGGTGGAGTTCGCGCTGTTCGACATGCACCTGCATTACGACTTCGATCCGCATGGCGACAAGACCGCCCAGGATGTGATCAATGCCGTGCGCGAGCGGGTCGCCGTCATCCGTCCACCGGCATTCAACCGTTTCCAACACTCCTTCAGCCATATCTTTGCTGGCGGTTATGCCGCAGGTTACTATAGCTACAAGTGGGCGGAAGTGCTGTCGGCCGATGCCTACGCCGCGTTCGAGGAAGCCGGTGCTGCGGAAGATCCTCGCAAGCTGACCGAAACCGGCTTGCGCTTCCTGAAGGAGATTCTGGCAGTGGGCGGTTCCCGGCCGGCACTGGAATCCTTCAAGGCGTTTCGCGGGCGCGAGCCGGCGATCGATGCGCTGTTAAGGCATAGCGGCATGGCGGCCTGAAGGGGTGAAAAATCAGGGAAGACGGAGATAAAACAACATGAAACCGTTTGCGGGATGGATGGCGATTGCGATACTGGCGTGCACGATGTCCGCACAAGCCCAGGTCTATAAATGGGTGGGGCCGGATGGCAAAATCCAGTATGGCGATACGCCGCCGCCCGCTTCCGCCACGAAAAGCACGCCCCAGGCGGTGACTCCTTCCTCTTCCCTTGCCACACCAGGCGGACCCGCCCTGCCCTATGAACTGGCGGAAGCCGCCAGGAAAAGTCCTGTCACCTTCTACACGTCCAGCAATTGCAGCCCTTGCGACAACGCGCGCACCATGCTGACGGCGCGCGGCGTACCTTTCCGGGAAAAAACCGTGCGCACCAATGAGGATGTCGATCATCTGCGCGAAGTCAGCGGCGATACCCAGTTGCCGGTGCTCATCGTCGGTAACCGCAAACACCTGGGTTACACCGCCAGCGAATGGACCGAATCGCTGACGGCAGCCGGTTATCCGACATCCAGCAAGTTGCCGAATTCCTATCGCAATCCGCCTCCGCAAGCCGCCGCGCCGCACAAGCAAGCGCCGGAACCGGTGCAGGAAACGTCTGCGTCTGCGTCTGCGTCTGCTCCTGCTCCCAGCTTGCCGGCGCCTGCAGGCAATGCACCGCCGGGATTTCGCTTCTAGGAGCGACGTTGTAACATATCGCCTCCTTCAGACGCTCACGAACTGCCTAATGACCCGCATCGATTTCTACAGCAATGTACCGGACAAGATCCAGTATGCCTGCCGGCTGGTACGCAAGGCCAGAGCAGCCAACTGCCAGCTGGTGCTGTTCGGACGCGATCAGGCGCAGCTTGCAAAAATCGACGAAGCCCTGTGGACTTTCTCCGATACCGACTTCCTGCCGCATGTGATGGCAAACGATCCGCTGGCTGCACAAACGCCGGTGTTGCTGGCCGATGCCAGCATGACGAATCTGCCCCATCACGAACTGATGATCAATCTGTCGGGCCAGACGCCGCCGGATTTCGCACGCTTTGAGCGCCTGCTGGAAATCGTGGCAGCGGATGACGACGACAAGGCTGCGGGCCGCGAGCGCTACCGTTATTACCAGCAGCGTGGTTATCCGCTGAGTCACTTTGTCGCGGATAAAGCATGAGCCACCCGTTTCGTGAAGAGGACATTCCCGTCCTGACAGAAGTCATCGAAGAGATCGCGCCGCAAACTGCGCCGCCCTCCATCTCCAGCCCTTCCGCTACGCCGCTGGCTCAAACGCCGGACATGCAGCACTGGAGCGAGGTCGACAGGGAGATATTGGAGCGGAAGCTGCAGGAACGCATACTGCTGCAATTGCAGGACCAGATCGATACCGTGCTGGAACAGCAGGTGCGCGATGTGCTGGCCGACGTATTGCAAACTTCGGTCAGCCGGCTGGCGGATGACATTCGCACCCAGCTGCAGGCAAGCATGGAAGGCATCGTTGCCGAAGCGGTTGCGCAAGAGGTAGCCAAACTGCCGCACTTCAAACAATAGGGAATCGACAAGCTGCCAGCGCAGCCCTGCACGCACCTCCTTTCATCCGCCCACGACTGCATTGCTACTGCTGTACCTGATGACTCATCCACTTCTCTCCGTGCACGCCACCCAGGCCGGCCATCCTGCCGCTTTGCCTGAAGGGCACGCATCATGAAAGTCATCGTCCTGGGTGCAGGCATCATAGGCACGGCTTCCGCCTGGTTCCTGAACAAAGAGGGGCATGAAGTCACGGTCATCGACCGCCAGCCCGGCCCCGCCCAGGAAACCAGCTTCGCCAACGGCGGCCAGATCTCGGTCTCGCATGCCGAACCTTGGGCCAACCCTGCCGCCCCGCGAAAAATCCTGAACTGGATGGGCAAGGAAGATGCGCCGCTGCTGTACCGCTTCCGTCCCGAATGGCTGCAATGGAAATGGGGACTGCATTTCCTGCGTGAATGCACGACTGCACGCATGAACTACAACACGCGGCAGATCGTCACCTTGTGCGAATACAGCCGCCAGATGCTGCAAGCGGCGCGCGAAGAAACCGGGATAGACTACGACTGCCTGACACGCGGCATCCTGCATTTTTACACCGACGCACAGGAATTCGAACATTCGCTGGAAGCGGCGCGCATGCTGCGTGGATTCGGATGTCCGCGCCAGACTATCGATGCCGACGAAGCGGTAAAAATCGAACCCGCGCTATCGCGCATCCGGGAACGCATCGTCGGCGCCGACTATACGCCCACCGACGAATCGGGCGATGTCTACCGCTTCACCACCGGCCTGGCGAAGAAGGCAGAGGAAGCGGGTGTGACATTCCGCTTCAACACCATGATCACCCGCCTGATTCCGGAAGGAAGCGGTGCGGCTGCACGCATCGGCGGCGTCGAGATCATTCATCCCGATGGCCGCTATGACGTATTGAAGGCGGATGCATTCGTGCTGGCACTGGGCAGCTTTTCGCAACCGCTGGCCAAGCCGCTGGGCATCGATCTGCTGATCTATCCGGGCAAAGGTTATTCCGCCACCTACCCGATCACCAACCCCGATGCCGCACCCACCGTATCGCTGACCGATGATGAAAACAAGCTGGTGATCTCGCGCCTGTGCGACCGCTTGCGCGTGGCCGGCACCTGCGAATTCAACGGCTACACGCGAGAGTTGAACAAGGTGCGCTGCGAAGCGATCACGCGCCGCATCCGCGACATCTTTCCGGATGCCTGCGATTACGAGCATCCCCTGTACTGGGCCGGCCTGCGCCCCATGACGCCTTCCAATGTTCCCTACATCGGCAAGACCCGGCTCGCCAATCTTTTCCTCAATACCGGCCATGGCACGCTGGGCTGGACCATGGGCTGCGGTTCAGGCAAGGCGATTGCCGACATCATTTCAGGCCGGCGGCCGGAAGTGGATTTTGCATTCACCGGCATGTCGTTTCCGGCCGACAGGGCTTTGCTGACTACTCCGCACCGAATCTAGGCCACGCATTTACCCGCTTTCCTTGCACCGCATTAAACCTTGTGCAGGTGCGTGAAACAAGCGGGGGATGGACAGCGAAAAATGCGTAAGATGCAAAACGCTGCAGGCAGTGAAAAACCCTTTTCTCCTTTCCGCAAATGCGTTAACGTCTGCCTGCAACGGTCCGTCCGAACTTGGGCAAAGACTCACAAGAGATTCGTGTGCGGCGAAAATTGGCTTCTGCTCTTATCTGTTTTTAATATCTTCGGGAGGTGTTATGCAGTTCAAGACAACAACGATTCCATTGGCCGCCGCACTGGCTTTTGCCATGACCGGCTCTGCCCTGGCGCAGGAAGCCGTCATCCGGCTCGGCCATGTCGCACCCATGTCTGGCGGTCAGGCGCACTTCGGCCGCGACAATGCCAACGGCGCGATCATGGCGATAGAAGAATTGAACAGCAAAGGCATTACGCTGGGCGGCCAGAAAGTGAAGTTCCAGGCCTTGCTGGAAGATGATGGCGCCGACCCCAAGCAAGGAACGAACGCGGCGCAAAAACTGGTGGATGCCAAGGTCAATGGCGTGATCGGCCATCTGAATTCCGGCACCACCATTCCGGCCTCCAAGATTTATCACGATGCCGGCATTCCGCAGGTTTCTCCTGCCGCCACCAATCCCAAGTACACCCAGCAGGGTTTCAAGACCGCTTTTCGCGTGGTGGCCAATGATGCGCAACTGGGCCAGGCGCTGGGCAAATACGCGGTCAATGAATTAAAGGCCAAGACCCTTGCCATCATCGACGACCGTACCGCCTACGGTCAGGGTGTGGCAGACGAATTTCTCAAGGGCGTGCGTGCGGCCAATCCCGCCATCAAGACCGTGCGTCAGTACACGCATGACAAGGCGACCGATTTCAACGCCATTCTCACTTCCATCAAGGCTTCCCGGCCGGACATCGTTTTCTTCGGCGGCATGGACAATGTCGGCGCACCCATGCTGCGCCAGATGCAGCAGCTAGGCATCAATGCCAAGTTCATGGGCGGCGATGGCATCTGCACCACCGAGATCATCAAGCTCGCGGGCAATGCGCTGGGCAATGACCGCATGGTGTGCGCGGAGGCCGGCGGCGTTACCGGAGAGCGCGAAAAAACCTTTGCCGACTTCCATCAACGCTACAAGAAGCGCTTCAACATGAACGTGCAACTGTATGCGCCGTACGTCTACGATGCGGTCCATACCATGGTCGCCGCCATGGTCAAGGCGGATTCCGCCGATCCGAAACGCTATCTGCCGGAACTCGCGAAGATCAAACATGAAGGCGTAACCGGCGCCATTGCCTTTGATGACAAGGGCGATATCCGCAACGGTGCACTGACTCTGTACACCTACCGCGACGGTCAGAAAACCAGGCTGGTCGTGGTGCAGTAGGAATACGGCATTCAAGCGACCTTTGGAATGCCAGGCCTGCGTGAACCGGGGCTTGGTGTTTTTGGAGGAAGGATCGTATCCCGCGGACCTGCAAACAAAAACGGAACGGCATGGTGTCATGCCGTTCCGTTTCATGTCATTCCGCTTGCGGCGGAAGAGAAAACAACTATTTCTGTAAAAGTATCCACTTCACCAGAGTACGCGCTTCTGCTTCGCTGACCTGAGCATTGGCTGGCATCGGCACCGCACCCCAATTACCACTGCTGCCTTTCCTGATAGTCTGGACCAGTTTGTCTTCGGCGCCGTTCTGTCCACTGTAACGCTTGCCGATATCCTTGAACGACGGCCCTACCACTTTGCTATTCATGGAATGGCAGGCCATGCAATTCTTCTGGCGTGCCAGATCGGTATTGGCAAATGCTGCCTGACTCATCAACAGCGTACTGCCCAACAGGCTTAAGGCTACTATATGTTTCATACTGCTTCCCCCAATGTGTTCGGCCTATTCTACCGCTTTTTCCAGCAAGCACGCTGACCACCCGCCGTCACGCCCTTACCACGCTTGTCACGCTGTCGATTGACCGCCTTTCAGACTCGACCTATGCTCTCGCAAAAGGAGTCATCATGATCGTTATCGGCCTCGTTCTCTTACTGACATTGTCCTGGCTGCTGAAAGCCGGCCCGCTCAGCGACATCTCCGGCTGGTGGGTAGCGCTGGCTGCCGCGGCGGCGTTTATCTGGTTCGAGTTCGGCGAATCGCTGTTCGGCCTGGACAAGAAAAAGAAAGCTGCCGACAGCCTCGACAAGATTCGCCAGGAGCGCGTGAAAAAATCCTTCGGCAAGAAGTAAGGCATTACGCGCACCATCCACCCTGCCCTTGTCATTGTCTGGCGAGCCAAGTCGGCAACGTTGCCAGCGTCTATCTCTGCGAACGGCATAGCAATGCATTGCGTCGGCACGTGCATCGAAATATCATTTCATGCAAATTAATATGAAATGCATATGAACATCGATCTGCGTCAGCTACGCCATTTCGTTGCCGTTGCCGAGGAATTGCATTTCGGCCGGGCTGCCGCGCGGCTGCACATGACGCAGCCTCCTCTTTCCCAATCCATACAGAGCCTGGAAGCAGCGCTGCAATGCGAACTGTTTCTCCGCACGCGCCGCAGCGTGCAACTGACCTCGGCCGGACAGGCACTGCTGCCGGAAGCGCAGCGCCTGCTGCAGCAAGCCGCCGCCCTGCCGGCGCTGGTGCAACGAGCGGCGCACGGCGAATCCGGCAAGCTGACGCTCGCCTTCGTTTCCACTGCCGACTACAGCGTGCTCCCTTCTTTCTTGCGCGAATTCCGCAAGGCTTATCCGCAAGTTCATATTGAATTGCGGGAAGCCACTACCGACATCCAGTTGGAAGAACTTTCACAGGGAAGAATCGACGTGGGCCTGCTGATTCCCCCCTTGCCCGAGCGCCTCAAGGACGAGATCGATTATGTGCCGGTCGTCACTGAACCCCTGGTGGCCGTGCTTCCCCAGAATGCAGCCAGACGCAAAGGCCCTCTTCACTTGCGCTCGCTCAATGAGTTGCCGCTCATCATTTTCCCGCGCGAGATTGCGCCGGCGCTGCATGATGCTATCCTTGGCTGCTTTCGCGATGCGGGATTGACGCCCCATATCGGTCAGGAAGCGATACAGATGCAAACCATCGTCGGCCTGGTATCGGCCGGCATGGGCATGGCGCTTGTGCCGCAATCGGTATCGAATCTGCAAAGACCCGGCGTTGAATACCGCAGCCTGCGCGACAAGGTGCCGCTGGTTGAAACCGGCCTGGCGTGGCGCCGCGACAATGCTTCGCCCGTATTGCGGGCGTTTCTGGAACACCTGAGGAAAATACCTTAATGCTGACTCATCCTATGCCCGACCCGATCGCCTTCTCGCTCGGCCCCTTGTCCGTGCGCTGGTACGGATTGATGTATCTGCTGGCTTTCCTGCAATTCATCGCACTGGGACGCTTGCGCTTGAAACAGGCGCATATCGCTGCAGCAGGCTGGAAGAACGAGCATCTGGATGACATGCTGTTTTACGGCGTGCTGGGCGTGGTCATCGGCGGGCGACTGGGTGAAGTGCTGTTCTATAACCCGGCCTGGTATTTTTCCAATCCGCTGGAAATTTTCGCAGTCTGGAAAGGCGGCATGTCTTTCCATGGCGGCTTCCTCGGCGTGCTGGTGGCGATGGCGATCTGGGCGCGCCGCGCAAACCGGCAACTGATGGATGTGATGGACCTGATCGCGCCGCTGGTACCACTTGGTTATGCAGCCGGGCGCATCGGCAACTTCATCAATGCGGAATTGCCTGGACGGGTAGCCGATGCCAGTCTGCCCTGGGCCATGATCTGGCCGAATGTCGATGCGCTGCCGCGCCATCCCTCGCCCATCTATCAAGCGCTGGTGGATGGCGTGCTGCTGTTTGTCATCCTTTGGTTCTTCGCACGCAAGCCGCGCCCGCGCATGGCTGTCAGCGGCCTGTTCGCGCTAGGCTATGGCTGCGCCCGCTTTTTTACCGAGTATTTCCGTATGCCGGATTATGAAGTGGCATTCGCCGGCCTCACTCTTTCCGCCGGACAGATGCTGTCGCTGCCCATGATTGCACTGGGCGCTGCCCTGCTTTACATCGCCTACAGCAACAAACGCTTCGCTCACGCCTAGTGTCCATCGCCAATTTTCATTAGCCGCTCAATTCGCTGCTCACCATGCCTGACATCCTGATCGACAAGAATGGCTTTATCGCCACCGTCACTCTCAGCAATCCCAAAAAGCGTAACGCGCTCAATGCGACAATGTGGCGTACGCTGGCACAAACTTTCAACAAGCTCTCACATGACGAAAGCCTGCGCTGCGTGATACTGCGCGGCGCCGAAGGTCATTTCGCCTCCGGCGCCGATATTGAAGAATTTCCGGCAGTGCGCAATGACCTGGAAAGCAGCAAGCGCTATCACATGGGCTTGATTGCGGGCGCACTGGAAGCCATCAGCGGCTGCCTGCATCCCACGATTGCAGCCATCGAAGGCGCTTGCGTAGGCGGCGGGCTGGAACTGGCCTGCGCCTGCGATATTCGGATTGCCTCTCCCGGCGCACGCTTCGGCATTCCCATCAACCGCCTTGGCTTTCCGCTCGCGCCAATAGAATTGCGCGCCATGCTACACCTGCTGGGAAAAGCCGCCACGCTGGAGATCCTGCTGGAAGGCCGCATTTTCGATGCCGCTGAAGCCAGAGAAAAAGGATTGCTGCACCGGATCGTGGACGACGTGGAGGCGGAAGTCCGGCAGACCGCAGAACGCATCGCGCAAGGCGCACCGCTTGCAGCCCGCGCTAACAAGCAGCTGCTGCGGCGCCTGTCGCCGCCAGCAGCCCCCCTGGGCGAACATGACATAAACGATGCCTTCGCCTTTCTCGCCACCCAGGATTACCAGGAAGGCATACAAGCCTTCCTGGAAAAGCGCGTACCGGTTTTCCGGGGCAAATAATAATTCCCAGAAAATTCTTCTCGCCCCATGAATGCCAATCTGTACGCGCTGCTGGCTTCGCGCTTCCCTGCGGATCTCAGCGCTTGCTGCATAGAAACCGAGAGCGGCCTGTATTACTCCTGGGATGACCTGGAGCGTGCCACCGCCAAGCTCGCCAACCTGCTGAGCAGCCTGCGCCTGCCGCGCGCTGCCCGCATCGCCGTGCAAGTAGACAAGTCGCCGGAATCGCTGATGCTCTACCTTGCGACCCTGCGCGCCGGTTACATCTTTCTGCCGCTAAATAGCGCTTATCGTGAAGCGGAGATTGATTATTTCATCAGCGATGCGCAACCGTCAGTGATGGTGTGCGCACCTGCCAACCTGCGGTGGATTTCTGCATGCGCCGCGCGCCATGGCGTCAATCACGTCTTTACGCTGGCCCGCATGAATGAAGGCAAACCTGCCGGCACCCTGCTGGAACAGGCAAGATCGCATGCGGATAGATTCGAAACCGTGCAAAGCAAACCGGATGAGCTGGCCGCAATCCTGTACACCTCCGGCACCACCGGGCGCAGCAAGGGCGCGATGCTCTCGCACCAAAACCTCTCCTCCAACGCGCTCGTGCTGCAGCAAGCGTGGCAATGGCGGGAAGGCGATGTGCTGCTGCATGCGCTGCCGCTGTTTCATGTCCACGGCTTGTTCGTAGCCTGCCACGGCGCGCTGCTCAATGGCAGCAAGATGATTTTTCTGTCCGGCTTCAATGCGAGGAAAGTGATGGCTCATCTCCCTCGCGCCACGGTCTTCATGGGCGTGCCGACCTATTATGTGCGCCTGTTGGCGGAACCGGATTTCAACGAAGCGCTATGCCGTTCAATGCGACTGTTCATCTCCGGTTCTGCGCCTCTGCTGCGCGACACCTTCCAGCAATTCCGGCAGCGAACCGGCCATACCATACTGGAGCGCTACGGCATGAGCGAAACCACGATGCTGACCTCCAATCCCTACGAAGGCGAACGTTTGGCAGGCACAGTCGGTTTCCCGCTACCCGGCGTGTCGCTGCGTATTGTGAATGCCGATGGCAAGCCGCTGCCGCCGGGTAAAATCGGCCAGATCGAGGTCAAGGGTCCGAATATTTTCAGTGGCTACTGGCGCATGCCCGAGAAGACCACCGAAGAATTCACGGATGATGCCTACTTCAAGACCGGCGATCTCGGCTGTTTCGATGAACGCGGCTATCTCAGCATAGTCGGCCGCAGCAAGGACATGATCATTTCCGGCGGCTACAACGTGTATCCGAAGGAGATCGAAAGCGTACTGGATGAAATGGAAGGCATACGCGAGTCGGCCGTCATCGGCTTGCCGCATTCCGACTTCGGCGAAGCGGTGATCGCGGCGGTAGTACCGGAATCTGGGGTGCAACTGGATGAAGCCCTGATCATCTCGAAGTTGAAAGGCAGGATCGCCAACTTCAAGGTGCCGAAGAAGGTTTTCTTCCTGGAGGAATTGCCGCGCAACGCAATGGGGAAAGTACAGAAGAACCAGTTACGCGATCGATTCAAAGAACATTACTAGAACTCATTTCATAAATGCCGGTCAGGCCGAATTTCAGGCGAATTGGGGGCTGAGATGGCGAGCAGGAAACGACTTACCGATGAACAATGGGCTGTGATGGCAGTGTTGATTCCGCCGCCGGTTCGACGTGCCGATGGACGCGGCAGGCCGATTGAACACGATGATCGTGCCGTGATGGATGGCGTCTTGTGGATTCTGCGCACCGGCGCGGCATGGGCTGACTTGCCGGATGAGTTTCCCTCATACGCCACTTGCTTTCGGCGTTTTAGCGGCTGGGTCAAAGATGGCACCCTGGCACGCTTGCTGGAAGCCCTGGCCCAGGATCTGGAAGCTAGAGGGGATATCGACTTGTCGGAATGCTTCATCGACGGCACCTTCGTAGTGGCGAAAAAAGGGGGGGCAAAGTGGGAAAGACCAAGCGGGGCAAAGGTACAAAGCTCATGGCAATTGCGGACGCTGCTGGTCTTCCTGTCGCCTTGCACACGACTTCTGCTAGCCCACATGAAGTCACCCTTGTCGAAACTACCCTCGATGAGACTATCACCCTGGGACTGCCTCGACGACTTGTCGGGGATCGCGCCTATGACAGTGATCCGCTCGATGAAAAGCTCGCTGCCCATGACATTGAGCTGATTGCTCCGCATAAGAGCAACCGAAAAAAGCCTGCCACTCAGGACGGTCGGCCTTTGCGCCGATACAAGCGAAGGTGGAAGATAGAACGCCTGTTCGCGTGGCTGCAGGCCTTTCGGCCAATCCTCACCCGCTGGGAATATGACGACCATCGCTTTACCGGCTTTGTTCATCTCGCATGCTCAATGATCTTGCTTCGCAGGTATTTATGAAATAAGTTCTAATCTTCTGCAGCGCTCTTGCATTAGCGTTAGCGTTCACTTCAAGTATTTGAGCGGGAAGTAAAGCAGCGCAAACAGGCCCAAGCCGCCCAGGGCGGTAGTAATGGCGAGAATCAGGCGCGAGAGTCGTTCGCTGCTGGAGGAGAGATCGGGCTGCGCTGAACACGCCTGCTGCCCAGTTACAGGTACAGATCCGGAGGAATCAGATCTTTCCACTGTGCTTCAAGCGGCTGAGCGTTTCTGCAGAAAGATTGAGATAAGAAGCCAGTTCCTTCTTCGGAATGCGATCCGACAGTTCCGGTTGCTTGCGCATGAAACGATTCACACGGCCCGGCGCATCCAGCAAATGCAAGGTGATGGTGTGGGCCATGATTTCACTCATCAGGCGCATCACTTCAAACTCGAACATCTGCTTGGCGTTATCGTAGCGGTCCAGAAAAACCGCCCACTGATGCATGGGAAGTTTGGCGACCCTGGACTTTGTCACCGCTACGATGCTATAAGGAGTAGGCGTTCTAAGCCGCCACGCTGCATAACTGGTTTCAATATCCCGTTCATGGGCGAAGCGCAGGATCATCTCCTTGGCTTGCTGGTTGGTAACCACTCGCTTTAAAACGCCATCCAGAATAAAATACTGTTCCATCTCATGGACGCCCTGATGCAGCAGGAAGTCGCCTTTCTGGAAATCGACGATTTCCAACTGTGGCTCCAGCACCGCAAATGCAGTAGAACTCATGCCCTTGAGGACAAGATTCTGGGTCAGTTGAACCCGGATAATATTTTTTTCCGGATGATTGGCAATCAGGGACATGTATTACAGCGAGGGCGTACTCTGAGAAACCGCTATGATGCGGTGAAAATTGACCGGGGTCAATGATCGAAGCGTGAGCAAATTTATATGATAGCCGGACTTTAATGGGGTGCATGTAAGTGCGCCTCTGAGGCAAGCCTGGCGCACAGGCTTTCAGGGTCTGACTGGCTCACACGCATTTGTTCGACGCGGTGCCGGTACAGCTTTTGAGGTTTGCTGCGCAAAGAAGCCTTAATCACATCAACGAGTTTTATTTCGGGTTCGTCCCACACTGCCGCCGGGTTGCATAACCTTTATCGAAATCAAACGTAGAGAAAGATTTCATCATGAAAAACGATACACCAACAGCAGCATTGAATGAAGCAACTGAACTGACCGATGGCTTCCATCTCTTGATGGATGCATTGGAGATGAACGGCATCACCAACATCTATGGCCTGCTCGGCATTCCTGTTACCGAAATCGGCCGTATGTGGCAAGCACGCGGCAACAAGTTCTTCAGCTTCCGCAACGAGCAGAACGCTGGCTATGCCGCTTCTGTTGCTGGCTACCTCACCAAAAAGCCTGGTGTTTGCGTGACCGTGTCCGCTCCCGGCTTCCTGAACGGCATTACCGCTCTGGCCAACGCGACCACCAACTGCTTCCCGATGATCCTGATTTCCGGCTCCTCCGAGCGTGAAGTCGTCGACCTGCAGCAAGGTGACTACGAAGAAATGGATCAGCTGAACATCGCTCGCCCGTTCTGCAAAGCATCCTTCCGTATCAACCGCCCAGAAGACATCGGCGTTGCCGTTGTACGCGCTATCCGCACCGCGCTGTCCGGCCGTCCTGGCGGTGTTTACCTGGACATCCCGGCTCGTCTGTTTGCAACGACCATGTCGGCAGAAGAAGGCAAAAAATCCCTGTTCGTTCCTGTTGACCCGGCTCCAGCGCAAATCCCTGGCCCCGACGCAGTTAAACGCGCTGTTGACCTGATCAAAGGCGCCAAGAAGCCCCTGATCCTGTTCGGCAAAGGCGCTGCTTACGCTCAGTGCGACGACGATATCAAAGCATTCGTCGAAGAAACCGGCATCCCCTTCACCCCGATGTCCATGGCCAAAGGCCTGGTATCCGACACCCATCCGCAATGTGCTGCTGCAGCCCGCTCCCTGGTCCTGCAAGAGTCCGACGTTGTGATCCTGGTTGGTGCACGTCTGAACTGGCTGCTGGCTCACGGCAAAGGCAAAACCTGGGGTAGCGTCAAGAAGAAATTCGTTCAGATCGACATCCAGGCTAACGAAATGGACAGCAACGTGCCTATCGAAGCACCGCTGGTTGGCGACATCCAGTCCTGCGTGAACGCACTGCGTGCCGGCCTGAAAGGCATGGCTAAACCGACCGAGTGGATGAACGCTGTTTCTGAACGCGCTGCCGGCAGCCGTACAAAACTGGCTTCCAAGCTGTCTACCGCAACCCCTGTGATGAACTATCACAACTCGCTGGGCGCAATCCGCGAAGTGCTGAAAAACTACCCGGACATCATCCTGGTCAACGAAGGCGCAAACGCACTGGACAATGCCCGTATGGTGATCGACCAGTACCAGCCGCGTAAGCGTGTGGATACCGGCACCTGGGGCGTAATGGGTATCGGCATGGGCTCCGCAGCGGCAGCCGCTGTTGAATCCGGCAAGCCTGTCGTGGCAATCTGCGGCGACTCCGCTTTCGGTTTCTCCGGCATGGAATTCGAAACCCTGACCCGCTACAACCTGCCTGTAACCGTGATCATCATGAACAACGGCGGCATCTATCGTGGCGACGAAGCCGATCCTGCACACCAATTCTCGTGCATGAAGTTCCATCCTGACACCCGTTACGACCTGTTCAGCAAATCGCTGGGCGGCGAAGGCGTGCGCGTCGAGACTCCGGAACAACTGGCTAAGGCGCTGGAAGATTCCATCAAGTCCGGCAAGACCACCATGATCGATGCCATCATCGATCCTGCAGCGGGTGTTGAATCCGGCCGTATCGGCAATCTGAACATCGTCAGCCAGATCGGCAAGAAGTAATAAGTGGTGCCAGGGCGTCTGCCCTGCCCGACTTATTTGGCGCAGGCCTTGAAAAAGGTCTGCGCAGCCGCATATAGCCTGTTGATGCGGCGCCAATCAAGGCATGCTGGAGACTACTGTGCCTTGTTGGCTGGCAACTTGACATGGTCATGTTGCAGAACTAGTATCAGAATCTTTGCTGTAAGATTTCCAAATAAATGTTGGATCATAAAGCCGGCTGAAAAGCTCGCGCCACTCCACCTTTATCGGTGGAGTTTTCACTTCCTAAACAGAAGGTTTTCTATTCTGCTTTGGGGACCAAGTTAAACGATTGATAAGGAAGCTAGCAATCATGAGTAAAAAACCATTAGAAGGCGTTAAGATAATTGACTTTACCCACGTGCAAGCTGGTCCTGCATGTACTCAGCTGCTCGCCTGGTTTGGCGCTGATGTGGTGAAAGTCGAGCGTCCTGGTTCGGGCGACGTTACCCGTAGCCAGTTGCGTGACATCGAAGACGTTGATGCTCTGTATTTTACGATGCTGAACAGCAACAAGCGCTCGCTGACCTTGGATACCAAAACTCCTCAAGGCAAAGAAGTTCTGGAAAAACTGATCAAGCAATCCGACGTGCTGGTTGAGAACTTTGGTCCTGGCGCGCTGGATCGCATGGGCTTTTCCTGGGAACGCATCCAGGAACTGAACCCACGCATGGTCGTGGCTTCCGTCAAGGGCTTTAGCGATGGTCACCACTACGAAGACCTGAAAGTGTACGAAAACGTGGCACAGTGTGCTGGCGGTGCTGCTTCGACCTCCGGCTGGTGGGACGGCCCACCGACCGTATCCGGCGCAGCGCTGGGTGACTCCAACACCGGTATGCATCTGGCAATCGGCATCCTGACCGCTCTGATCGGCCGCGACAAATCTGGCAAAGGCCAGAAAGTTGCTGTTTCCATGCAAGACGCCGTTCTGAACCTGTGCCGCGTAAAACTGCGCGACCAGCAACGTCTGGACAAACTGGGCTACCTGGAAGAGTACCCACAGTACCCGCACGGCACCTTCTCCGACGTCGTACCCCGTGGCGGTAACGCTGGCGGTGGCGGCCAACCTGGCTGGGTTCTGAAATGTAAAGGCTGGGAAACCGATCCTAACGCTTACATCTACTTCACCATCCAGGGTCATGCTTGGGAACCGATCTGCCGCGCACTGGGCAAAGAAGAATGGATCAGCGATCCGGCCTACAACACCCCGCGTGCACGTCAAGACAAGATCTTCGATATCTTCGCAGTGATCGAAGACTGGCTGAAAGACAAAACCAAGTACGAAGCTGTGGACATCCTGCGCAAATTCGACATTCCTTGCGCACCTGTGCTGTCCATGAAAGAAATCGCAAACGACGAGTCCCTGCGTAAGAGCGGTTCCATCGTGGAAGTTGACCACAAAGCTCGCGGCAAGTACCTGACCGTTGGTAGCCCGATCAAATTCTCCGACCTCAAGCCGGAAGTAACGGGTTCCCCGCTGCTGGGCGAGCACACCGACGAAGTGCTGGCTCAACTGGGTTACTCCAAAGAGCAAATCTAGCAAATGCACTCTTCCGGCGCGGTGTAATACCGTTAGCCAGCAGCCTGCCTGCTTGATGAGAACGGCGCCCTTCGGGGCGCCGTTTTT
>JAFAGG010000083.1 GCA_023422955.1 Pseudomonadota bacterium
CCTTCAAGGGGAGGGTTAGGGGTGTAGCGAGGGTTTCAGGCGACATGTCGCCTGCTCGAGGAACGGCCCAGGCTTGCAAGCCTGGGCGCGCCCTGCAAGGGGGGATGGGTTTAAATATCCGCCGCAATCGAAACCCATCCCCCTCCCCACCTTCCCCTTGAAGGGGTTGAGTTACTCCCGCCCGCTCAGGTATTACTCAATCGAAGCCCTAATAAAAACTTCTCGCTATCGACCCCAGCAGCAGCTGCCAGCCATCGACCAGCACGAACAGCATCAGCTTGAACGGTAGCGCGACAATCGCGGGCGATACCATCATCATGCCCATGGACATCAGCACGCTGGCGACCACCATGTCGATGATCAGGAAAGGAATGAAAATCGCAAAGCCGATCTGGAACGCAGTCTTCAGTTCACTGGTGATGAAAGAGGGAATCAGCACGCGCAAGGGCACTTCTTCCGGGCCGTTGACTTGCGGTGTATTCGACAGCTGCATGTAAAAGGCCAGATCCGATTCTCGCGTCTGCTCCAGCATGAAGGATTTCAGCGGTACCGCGCCGCGCTGCATCGCCTCGGTAATGTCGATGGCGTTTTCCGACAGCGGCACATAGGCTTCGTTGTAGATGCGGTCGATCACCGGGCCCATCACGAACAGCGTCATGAACAGCGCCAGGCCGATCAGCACCTGGTTGGGCGGCGCGCTCTGCGTGCCCAGCGCATGGCGCAGCAGCGATAGCACGATGATGATGCGGGTGAAGCTGGTCATCATCAGAAGCGCCGCCGGGATGAAGGACAGCGCCGTCAGCAGGATCAGCGTTTGCAGGCTCAGCGAATAGGTCTGGCCGCCGCCGGGCGCCGGTGTGCTGGTCCAGGCGGGCGAGCCGGCTACTTGCGCGAGGCTGTCGCCGGGCATCAGCAGCAGTAAAAGCAGGGCGGGGAGAAGTACCGCAAGGGGAGCACGCAGCAGGGGAGAACGCAGCCAGCCTGCAGGGAAAAGCGGGGTGAAGCTAGGAGCGTGCATTGCGTTGTTCTATCGATTGTTTGAGCCAGGATGAGAAATTCCTGTTGCTTTCGGTGCCGGAAGCGCTGCCCGCTGCGGGCGTTTCCTGGCGCGGCAGGGTGGACAGCGCATTCACGCTGCCGGGCGCCACGCCCACGACTATCCACTGGTCGGCCACTTCCACCACGATCACGCGTTCGCGGTTGCCGACGCTGACGCCGCCGACGATGCGCACATTGCCCGCCTGGCCGGTCCGGACCGGGTTGAATCTTTTGAGCAGCCAGGCGGCACCGGCCATCAGGCCCAGCACCACCACCAGGCCGAATACCGCCTGCGCAATCATGCCGCTGGGGGCGGCGGTTTGTATTGCGGGCGCCGCGTTCGACTGGGCCCAGGCGGGCGCGGCAATCAGCAGCAGCGGAGAGTAGAAGAAGCGCCGCATGGTTTGATGTCTTATTTGTTCAGTTTGCGGATGCGCTCGGATGGCGTGATGATGTCGGTAAGGCGTATGCCGAACTTGTCGTTGACGACCACCACTTCGCCCTGGGCAATCAGGCAGCCGTTGACCAGTACATCCATGGGTTCGCCGGCCAGGCCGTCGAGTTCCACCACCGAACCCTGCGCCAGTTGCAGCAGGTTCTTGATTGCGATCTTGGTGCGGCCAAGCTCCACCGTCAGCTGGACCGGGATGTCGAGAATGAAATCGATATCCTTGGGGGCTTCGCCCTTGTTGCTGCTGCCGCCGAAATCCTGAAACGCAGCGGTCGCGACCGGCTGCGGGCTTTCCGACTGGGCCTGTTCAGCCATCGCTGCGCCCCAGTCGTCCATGCTTGTTTCGTTGTCAGCCATTTCCTTCTCCTTGCCCGAAATCCTGGCCGCCATTGGCCAGCAGTTTTTCCACACGCAGCGCGTATTGGCCGCTCATCGTGCCATAGCTGCATTCCATCACGGGCACGCCATCCACCTTGGCTTCCAGCAGCGGAGGCACATTAAGGGGAAGCACGTCGCCCACTTTCATTTCCAGTATTTCGCCCAGGCTCATTTGAGTGGTGCCCAGCGTTGCGACCAGTTGCACTTCCGCGCTCTGGATCTGCTGGCGCATCAGGCGCACCCAGCGCTTGTCCATTTCCAGGGTTTCGCCCTGCAGGCTGCTGGTCAGCAGATCGCGTATCGGCTCGATCATCGCGTACGGCGTGCAGATATGCATCTGGCCGCCGACCGGTCCCAGCTCGATGGAGAACGTGGTGGATACCACCACTTCATTGGGCGTGGCGATGTTGGCGAATTGCGTATTCACTTCGGAGCGCATGTACTCGAACTTGACCGGATAGACTGGCTCCCAGGACTTGGAATACGTCTCGAAAATGATATCCAGCACGCGCTGGATGATGCGCTGTTCGGTCTGGGTGAAGTCGCGTCCTTCCACGCGGGTGTGGAAACGGCCATCGCCGCCGAACAGGTTGTCGACCAGCAGGAACACCAGCGTTGGGTCCATCACGATCAATGCCGTGCCGCGCAAGGGCTTCATCTGCACCAGGTTCAGGTTGGTCGGCACCACCAGGTTGCGGATGAATTCGCTGTACTTGGATACCTTGACCGGCCCGACCGAAACTTCCGCGGTACGGCGCAGGAAGTTGTACAGGCTGATGCGGAACTGGCGCGCGAAGCGCTCGTTGATGATCTCCAGCGTCGGCATGCGGCCGCGCACGATGCGTTCCTGCGTGGCCAGGTTGTAGGAGCGCACGCCGCCGTCATCATCGGTGGCGGCAACTTCATCCTGTTCGCCGGTGACACCTTTGAGCAGGGCATCGACTTCTTCTTGCGAAAGAAAGTTGTCTGACATTTACTGGATCACGAAGGCAGTGAAGAACACGCTGGTGACGCCCAGGGAAGGCGCGCCGGAAGCGAAAGGCTCATTGAGCGTTGCTATGATGTCTTCCGCCAGCTTGCTTTTGCCTTCCGACGAGGTGAGTTCGGACGGTCGCTTGCTCGACAGCAGCGCCAGCAGGCGGCTGCGTATCATGGGCATGTAAGTCTTGATCTGGTCGGCCTGCTCCTGCGCCGCCAGCTGCAGGGTCATCGTCACCTGTAGATATTGTTCGCCCATTTCCGGCTGCAGATTCACGACAAAGGAATCGAGCGCGGAGAAGATGGGCGGCTGCGGAGGCGGCGGCTGGGTGTTGACCATGCTGTCGGCCGGTGCTTGCTGGCCGGCGAAGTACCATGCGGCACCGCCGCCGATTGCACCGGCCGCCAGCAGGCCGAGCACTGCAAGGATCAGGGTCTTCTTCTTTTTCGGTTTGGTCTCACCGGCGGCATCGCCTTCCGGTTTGTTCGCTTTTTTTGCCGTGGCCATCGTAATCTTTCAATGCGAAGAGCAATTCATTGTGCTCCATTGTAAGAACTATGGATGCCGGGCATCAATGGAAAAGAGGGGAGAAGGGGGCGTATATCTGGCGCAGGATTTTTGCGCTGGACGGTTTGACCATAAATGCAAAGCCCTCCCGGTTCGGGGAGGGCGGGGGGCAGTCTTTGAGGCGGGCCTCGATGCCGCCTTGTCAGGCGAAGGTATCCACCAATCCATTGCCGCCTGCGATGACGCGGCGTGCCGGGGGCGGTTCGTCGGCGAGTGCCGATTCGCCTTCCCGTCCGCCGGCATGCGAGCCCTGGCCTTGACCTGAGGAGCGGGCAAAGTCGCCCTGCTGTTGCGGCGTCCCTTGGTTGACCGAAGCCTGGTCCAGCTGGATGCCGGCCTCGCCCAGCATTTCACGCAATTTCGGCAGCGCGGCTTCGAGCGCCTGGCGTACTTCGGCATGCGGCGCGACGAAGGTGGCATTGGCGTGCGAATTCGAGACATTCAGTACCACCTGCAGCGGCCCGAGTTCAGGCGGGTTGAGCGTCAGCGATGCACTTTGCTCGGCGCCGCTGACCATCCAGCTCACGCGTTGCGCTATCGCCTGATCCCAGCCTGAGCTTCCCACTCTCGGCGCGATATGGTGAGGGACGGCCTGGGCGTTGCGTGCCGCTCCCGCCTGCGCGGCCTGATTCAATTGTTGCAGGGTGGAGGAAAATTCCGTCGGCGCTCCTTCCTCGCCAGCCACATCGGCTGTTCCCTGGCGGCTCAGTGCCGCCTGCAGGTCGAGATCCGCGTCGGCCTGCGCTGCAGTGCGATCGCGTGCCGCATTCAGTTTGGAATCGCCCGACTCGGACAGATCCGCCTGCGCGTCTTTTTCACCATCCTGGCGGCCCAGGGCTTTGCCCAGCAGCGCGAGCGGATCGGCGGCTTCGGTATCGACTTCGGCAGGCGCGGCTTCACCCGTGCCGCTCTGGCGCTGCAGCAGGCCGGCGATCATTGCCGCCAGTTCCGGCGACAGGGTTGCGGTCTCGGTGTCGCTTTCATCCTTATCGGCTGCGGCCTGGTTTTTACTGGCATCGCCGGCGGCGGGCGTATTCGTTTTGTCGGCAGCGGCCGATGTCTGGGTGTCGGTGCGATCGGCCTGGCTGTTGCCGGCCTGTCCCTTGCCCGCTATTTCTTCGGACAGCATCTGCTGAAACGGATTGCCGGACGCTTCAGCCTGGCGCGCGCCGGCGCGGCCTGCTGCGGAAGGCGGCATGCTGCTGGCGATGTTGGCGACGGAAGGTGTTGTCATAAGGGCCACTGCCTCCAGGAGGTGCGTGTGCGGTTAACGTTTGTAGAAGTGCTGGCGCGCTGCATGTTCATCCATGGCTTTCTGGTCGCGCTTGCCTTCTTTCTTCAATTCTGTCTGCTCGGCGCGGGTGGACAGCAAGTCGTAAGACTTGCGCTTGCGCTCGCAGGCTTGCCAAGTGCCGCGTTCGCGGCTGATCCGGCGCTGCGCATCCTGCACGATCTGCTGCTGGCCCGCGATGGCCTGATCCAGTTTGCCCAGGAACAGCTGGAAATTGCGGTAGCCGGAAGCGGTCAGGCCCTGCGCCAGGCTCGCGTTGAAGCGTGACTGGTATTCGTCGCGATACTGCTGCAGCATCTCCAGCTTCTCTTCCGCGCTGCGGCTGGCGGACAGGGCATCGCCCAGGCGCTTGGCCGCGTTATCGGTATCGGTGCTGGCCAGGTCGAGCAGCGTATCGAGTGTGGAGGGATGTGCCATGTTCACATTCTATTTTTGTAAGGCGCCGCGCTATCTGCCGAATAGAGCGGAAAGTTGGCCCCAACTCTCGGCAATGCTGGCGCGTTCCTCGATATTCTGTTGCAGGAAGGTCTCGATGCTGCCGTGCATGGCGATCGCCTTGTCCAGCACCGGGTCCGAGCCCGGGCTGTAGGCGCCCACGCTGATCAGGTCGCGGCTGCGCTGATAGCGGGAATACAGCTGCTTGAGCGTGCGCGCCTGCTGCTGCTGTTCGGGCGAAGTGATGTTCTGCATCACGCGGCTGATCGATTGTTCGATATCGATGGCCGGATAATGGCCGGCTTCCGCCAGCGAGCGGTTCAGCACGATATGCCCATCCAGGATCGCGCGTGCCGCATCCGCGATCGGATCCTGCTGATCGTCGCCCTCGGTCAGCACCGTGTAGAACGCGGTGATCGATCCGCCGCCATCCTTGCCGTTGCCGGCGCGTTCCACCAGCGTCGGCAGCTTGGCGAACACGGAGGGCGGATAACCCTTGGTCGCGGGCGGCTCGCCGATGGCCAGCGCGATTTCGCGCTGTGCCATCGCATAGCGGGTCAGCGAATCCATGATCAGCAGCACGTTCATGCCCTGGTCGCGGAAATGCTCGGCAATCGCGGTCGCATACGACGCGCCCTGCAGCCGCATCAGCGGCGGCGTGTCGGCCGGCGCGGCCACCACCACCGAGCGCGCCAGGCCTTCTTCGCCCAGGTTGTGTTCGATGAATTCCTTGACTTCGCGGCCGCGTTCGCCGATCAGGCCGACCACGATGATGTCGGCAGTGGTGTAGCGTGCCATCATGCCCAGCAAGACGCTCTTGCCGACGCCGGAGCCGGCGAACACGCCGATGCGCTGGCCGCGGCCTACCGACAGCATGCTGTTGATCGCGCGCACGCCCACGTCCAGCGGCTCGACTATTGGCGCGCGGCCGAGCGGATTGGCGGCGCGCACATTGAGCGGCGCGGTGTGGGAAGTCGTGAGCGGGCCGAGCTGGTCCAGCGGACGGCCGGCGGCATCGACCACGCGGCCCAGCAGTTCCGGCCCCACCGGCAAATGCCGGCCGCGGTCGCTGGGACGGCGGCGCGGATGCGACACGGTGCCGGGCGGCGGCAGCGTCTGCACCACTTCCATAGGATAGACATGCGCGCCGGGCACGATGCCTTCCACGTCGCTTTGCGGCATCAGAAACAGGCGCTCATCTTCGAAGCCCACCACTTCGGCTTCGATCAGGGTGCCGTTGGGCAGCGGAATGCTGCAGGCGCTGCCTATGGCCAGCCGCAGGCCGACTGCTTCCATCACCAGGCCGGTCACGCGGGTGACGCGCCCGGCCACTTCCATGGGCTCGGCTATCGCCAGCAGTTCGCCGCAATCGCGCAGGTAGTCGCGCCAGCGCTGGCTGGCCGGTTCGGTGTTCATGCGTCCATCCACGCAGAGTCGGATGACAGCGAGGCGGCAATGCGCTGCCAGCGAGTCTCGGTGGTGGCATCGATCTGGTTACTGGCGGTTTCCACGCGGCAGCCGCCGCGTTCCAGGTGCGGGTCTTCGACCACGCGCCAGCCGGCGGCGGAGAGTTCGCTGCCCATCTGGTCGTTGACCAGCACTGCATCCACCGGATTCAGCATCAGCATGGCCGGCTGCTGTACCGTGGGCAGGTAGCCGATGGCTTGCCTGACGATGGGCAGGATCAGTTCCGGCTTGGCCGGCAGCGCGGTTTTCAGCATGGCCTTGGCCACATCGATGGCGAGCGCCAGCACATCAGCGGCGATCAGTTCATTGGCGTTGGCAACTTCGGAACCGAATTGCTGGGCCATCTGCTTGAGCAGGCGGCCTTCTTCCTGCGCCTGCTCGCGTCCGCGGACCAGTCCTTCTTCATAGCCCTTGGTCATGCCTTCCTGGTAGCCCTGTTCGCGCGCTGTCTCGCGTTCTGCATCCAATTGTTCGGCATGCTGCGCGATCGCCTGCGCGGCGTCTTCCACCGAAAGGGAGGCCTTGCCGTGATTGTCTTGATCGCCGTAATCTTCGAAGGAAGCGAGTTCCCAGCGCTGATAGGCGGTCTGATGTTCTTTGGGTAAGGACATGGCTGTTTGTTCTCTGAGCTCTGAAAGGCGCGGGTATCGCTAGGCCTTAGCTAGGCGTTAGCTAGGTGTTATACAAAAGGATCATCGCCCTTGGCGCCCAGCTGTATCTGTCCTTCATCGGACAGGCGTCGCACTACCTGCAGGATGGCTTTCTGCTGCTGCTCCACTTCCGACAGGCGCACCGGCCCCTTGGAATCCAGGTCTTCGCGCATCATTTCGGCGGCGCGCTGCGACATGTTCTTGAAGAACTTCTCGCGCAACTCGTTGGTCGCGCCTTTCAGGGCCACGATCAGCGATTCGGACTGCACTTCGCGCAGCAGCGTCTGTATGCCGCGGTCTTCGACCTCCATGATGTTCTCGAACACGAACATCTCGTCGACGATCTGCTGCGTCATGTCGGCATCGTAGGTGCGCAGGTTTTCCATCACCGACGCTTCGTTCTCGCCGCTGAAATAATTGAGGATTTCAGCCGCCGCGCGCACGCCGCCCATCTGCTTCTTCTTGATGCTTTCATTGCCGGTCAGCAGCTTGGTCAGCACCTCGTTCAGTTCGCGCAAGGCCGAAGGCTGCACGCCGTCCAGCGTGGCGATGCGCAGGATCACGTCGTTGCGCAGGCGCTCGGAAAAATTCTGCAGCACTTCATAGGCCTGGAAACGTTCCAGGTGAACCAGGATGGTGGCGATGATCTGTGGATGCTCGTTGCGTATCAGTTCGGCGACCGATTGCGAATCCATCCACTTCAGGCTTTCGATGCCGCTGGAATCGCGCTGGCCGACGATGCGGTTCAGCAGCGAGGCGGCCTTGTCGTCGCCCAGCGCCTTAGTCAGCACCGTGCGTATGTACTCATCGGAATCGATGCCTATCGAGGTATTCTTTCCGGCTTCGGTCCGGAATTCTTCCAGCACCTGTTCAAGCTGTTCGCTTTGCACGGAACGCATGGTGGACATGGCTGCGCCCAGTTTCTGTACTTCGCGCGGTCCCAGGTATTTCATCACTTCGGCGGCTGCATCCTCGCCCAGCGCGAGCATCAGGATGGCGCCTTTCTGGACTCCATCATCACTCATTTTTATCCACCCATGACTTGACTATGTTGGCGACCATCTTGGGATCGTCGCGCGCGATTTGCCGCACTACTGCGAGGTTGTCCACGCGCGGCGCTTCGATCACTTCCGTGTTTTCGATTTCCGCGTCAATCGCTTCGTTTTCCGGCTCGGCAAGCGGCAGGGCCGGGGGCGGCGAAACTTCATTCATGGCACGGCGCAGCAGCGGGCGTAGATAGGCAAAGAAGAGATAGGCCAGCACCAGTGCGGCCAGCAGGTACTTGCCGGCTTCCAGGCCCCATTCGATCATCTGCGGCTGCTGCCATAGCGGCACTTCGGGAAGTTCTTCGACCTCGACGCCGGCAAACGGGGCATTCACCACGCTCAGCGAATCGCCGCGATCCTTGTTGAAGCCCATGGCATCGCGCACCAGGTCGGTGATCTGGGTGTGCTCGGCTTCGGTCAGCGGGCGATAGCTGACGTTGCCGTCGGCATCGGTTTCCTTCTTGTGGTTGACCACCACCGCCACCGATAGCCGCTTGATGTTGCCCATCGGTTGCTGCACGTACTGGATCGACTTGTCCACTTCATAGTTGACGGTGGTGTCGCGCTGCGAGCTGACCGGTTGCGCCGCTGCATCGGCACCGTTGGCTGCGGCGCCTTCCGGCGCGACCAGCGGCGCGGTGTTCGGTGCCGGCGGTTGATTGGTCAGTGCGCCGGGAACGCCACCTTGCTGCCCGGCGGCAGTCTGCTGCGACTCGCTGTTCTGCTGGCTGCGCACCGCTGCGGGATTGTCGCCCTGGTTGGGACGATAGGTTTCGGAAGCCTGCTCCGTCACCGAGAAATCGACTTCCGCAGTCGCTTCAGCGCGCACATTGCCGCTACCGAGCAGTGGCGCGATGATGGATTCCACCCGCTTGGCGATGTTGTGCTGCAGGTCGTGCACATACTGCAGCTTGGCAGGGTCGAGCATTTGCGGTGCCGGGCCGTTGCCCATGTCGGACAGCAGGTTGCCATGCTGATCGACTACCGTGACGTTCTTGATCGGCAGTTGCGGCACGCTGGAAGCGATCAGGTGCACGATCGCGCTGACTTGCTGGCGGTCCAGGCCGCGTCCCGGGTGCAGGTTCAGCAATACCGATGCGGTCGGCTTTTGCTGCTCGCGCACGAAAACGGAAGCCTTGGGCAGGGCCAGGTGCACGCGCGCACTCTGTACCGCTGCGACCGACTGGATGGAGCGGGCCAGTTCGCCTTCCAGCGCACGCTGGAAATTGACCTGTTCAAGAAATTGCGAGATGCCGAGCTTCTGGTTTTCCATCAGCTCGAAACCGACATTGCCGCCCTTGGGCAAGCCTTGGGAAGCCAGTTTCAGGCGCGCGTCATAGACTTGTTCGGCCGGCACCAGGATGGCGCTGCCGCCATCGGTAAACTTGTAGGGAATGTTCAGCTGCTGCAGCGAAGCGACGATGGCGCCGCCGTCGCGGTCGGAGAAGTTGGAGAACAGCACGCGGTAATCGGGTTGCTTGGTCCACATCCAGACCGAGGCCATCACGCCGATCACGGCGGCGATACCCAGCATTAAAAAGAAGCTGCGGCCTGCAGTGCTCTGCGCAAAGCCGGCGAAGCCGGCAGGGCGAATGTCGGCGGCTTCCGCGTTCATCGGGTTTCCTTTGTCACCGTGCAGGGAGCACGAAATGGTGTGACGACGTATGAATCAAGCATGCTTTATATAAAGGCAAGAGGTGCCGGAGATTGGCTTGCTAGCGATTTTCGGCCTCTTGGGAAAATTCAATGCCTTGAATAAGCACCTATTTCCCTTCTTTTCTTCCGGCGCCTGCGCGACCGGCCCGTGTTAACTTCTCGCCATACCGAAATTGAGGAAGTGCGCCCGCGCAGGATGCGGGCAAGGAAAGGATAAGCATGAAACCTGCTGCAATCGATGCGAGCAAGATACAGGCAATGGTCGCCCAGCTGCGCGACACGGCGGCGCGCGCGCAAGGCGTGCAAGGCATTGCGCATCCCATGAAAGCCGACCAGGCTCTAGCGGTGCCTGAGCAGGGCAGTTTTGCCCAGGTGCTGAAAGCGTCCATGGATCAGGTCAGCGCGGCGCAAGGCAAGGCGGAAGTCCTGGGCAAGCGTTTCGCGCTGGGCGACGACAGCGTGAACCTGTCGGATGTGATGATCGCGGGACAGAAAGCCAGCATCTCCTTCCAGGCCACGGTACAGGTGCGCAACAAGCTGGTGCACGCCTACCAGGAAATCATGAACATGCAGGTGTAAAAACGCTTGGAAAATGCAGGAGTGCTTCCCGTCAGGCAGCTCGGATAAGCTGCGGGATGATCGAAAGGCGGAGAAAGCCCATCGCGCTGCTGCAAAATATTCCCGTCGGGTCTGATCAAAGAACCCGGCATGGCACTGTTCAAGCCTGGCTCCAGACAAGCCAGGCTTTTTATTTGCCTGGAAGGGATGAAGAAAAATTCTGTTTCTTTGGTTTCTTCAGTTTCTTTATAGATGCTTCATCCATCTTCAATCTTCAATTCTCAATCTTGCATTTCCCCCACGGCTTGCCAGGCATCATGGTCCGGTTTGCAAGGACAAATAGGATTAGGCGAATACTGTCCCATGGCGTATAGTGAACCTGAAAAGTTATTAAATTTGCAATCATAGCTGGTCTCTTCCCGTCAACTCCTGCACGAGTTGCTCCTGTCTAAACCCCTCGGTTGCTTGTGCGCTTATTTCCGGGCGTATTTTCTTCATTTTTAATTTTTTACTTTGCACTTTGCACTTTGCTTCAGTGCCCAAGAGGGGAGAGGGCAATCCTGAAAATCCTCAGGCACTTGATGCGCTTTCCGGCATGCCCTTCATTGCAGCCGCTCTTAATTAATCATTCTTAATACTTCCTAATTGGAGATTCTCATGAATACCTCTCACCCCCATTTGACCGACACGGGCGTCGCATTCACGGTCTATGTGGATTATGTTCCGCGCGACTGCCTCATTTCTACCGAAGCCCTGAATGAATTGTCCGAGCTGGGCGCGGGGGATCCAGACCTGATGGAGACGTTCCGGGCATACGAAGCTAATATCAATGGCATCGCGCGCCGCCTGGTGGCCGCCGGCGTGCAGAGCAAGCCGGTCAGGCTCGGCAAGCAGAATTTTCAAAATGCGGAACGTCGCAGGGTACAGTGAAATATCGGGCGGGTTTCTCCCGTCCGAAGCAGTTTTGGCGGCATGTTCGGGCGCGCGACGACAGGCTTGTCGTGCGCCCGTTAAAAACATGCGCGCCAGCCAGCCTCAATGACAGTTGGCAGTTGCTGGTCATCGAACGGAGAACGCGAAGCAGGCACTTCTGCGTTGTGCATTTCCAGATGTAGTGAAATTCTTGTTGCAATAAGCCGGGTGGGAAGCTAGGCTAGCTGCGCCGTCTTTATCAGCAGCATCCAGCATTTTCTCCAGACGCGCACTGCAGTGTGAGTCGTATTCCGGCAGACCGCTTGGTCCAGCAGCACTTCTCGGGATGTGTTCACTCTAAAACTCATTAGAACAATCAAGAATTGTGCCGGAAAGACCTCATGCCTGAACCTATCGAAGCCCCCGCCAAGATCGTGCACGCACCGCACCAACCCCTGACTGACTATTACTCCGGCGAAGACACGCGTCGCGCATGGGTCGGCGACATTTTCGACAAGACCGCCGTCGACTACGACAGGATAGAAACCATACTGGGCCTGGGCACGGGTTCGTGGTACCGCCGGCAAGCCTTGGCGCGTGCCGGCCTGAAGCCGGGCATGGAAGTGGTGGATGTCGGCATGGGCACCGGCCTGGTGGCCAAGCAGGCAGCGCGCCTGGTCGGCGATCCTGCAAAAATTACCGGCGTCGATCCCAGCCAGGGCATGCTGCAGAATGCAAAAGTGCCGGCGGGCGTGAAGCTGGTGAGCGGCAGCGCCGAGCATATTCCTTTTCCCGACAACAGCTTCGATTTCCTGAGCATGGGTTATGCGTTGCGCCATATCAGCGACCTGTCGGTGGCCTTCGCCGAGTTTCATCGCGTGCTCAAACCGGGCGGACGGTTGTGCCTGCTTGAAATCACTTGCCCGGAAAAGAAGCTGCACAAGAAACTGCTGGCGGCTTACCTGCGCGGCGTGGTGCCTACGCTTGCGAAGTTTGCATCGCGCAGCAAGGATACTTCCTTGCTGTGGCAGTATTACTGGGACACGATAGAAGCCTGCGCCAAGCCCGAGGATGTGATGAAGACGCTGGCGAATGCCGGTTTTAAAGATGTCGACCGCTATGTCGAGCTCGGTCTGTTTTCGGAATATCGCGCCAGCAAATAATCGGTTCGCCGAGCAAACTGCGGAGCAGGAGCGTTCTGCCTTCGTTCATGAAAAATGCCACTTCGATGAAGTGGCATTTGTTTTTCAAGGTCCAAGGATTTTTCAGGCCAGATAAATTTGCTCGACGCTTATCGAAGTCCCGTCATCCTGGCATTCTGGTCGCGCTCCAGTTTCAGGATGAAGCGCTGGATGACGGCTTCGGATGCATTCGAAATATTGGTGAAGCGGCAGCCCAGGTGACGCACCATTTTGCCATTGGCCAGTTTGACCTGCGCCACATTCATGACTTCCAGCGAAACCGTCACCGATCCGCCGGGCAGGGCCAGCACGCAGTGTTCGTAGAAGACACCCGGCGCATCACTGAGCACATACGCTTCATCGACGACAGCGATGCCGCCCATGCTGATATTCAGCATGGATACCATGGCGGGTTTTTCCAGCGGTTTTTCGGCTGTTCCCGGCGCGGAGAAGGCGACCAGGATAGGGCTGGTGAGCGGAATGGCGACGCGATAGAACTGGCGGCGCTGTATGCGCACGATGTTTTGCGGCAGCGGCACGCGCAGCGCGGGATAGTCCTGGTAATCGCCAGGTTCGGCCTGCTCGGTGGTGAACAGCAGCCTGATCTGATCCAGCTTGGTTTCAAACGCGATGCGCTCGCAGTTGGCGAGTTTGTGATTGTGAGTTTTTGAAGGGGCAGCATCGAACCAGACGCTGCCCTCATCCTCGTCGACGGCAAGGATGGAGGTCAGCACCGCTTCTGAGGAGCCGCTTGCACTCATTTTCACCAACTGGCGCTGCGCACGCACGCCCTCCAGCAGGACTATGATTTGGCGCCGCGACTGAATGCGAAACGGTGCCAGCTCGTCGATGGGATCTTCTTCTTGGGACATATCATCTATACGGATTCACGTTTTCTTCGAGAGCATCGTGGGCCGTATTGTACGTAAAGCGTTCATCTTCAGGGGCAAACCTTTGCACGGAGGCTCATGCATTTTGCATAGCCATGCTCATGCAAGGCTCCTCATTTCGCCCCCAGGCTTTTGGCATTCTGTTCTCGTTCCAGTTTCATGATGTAGCGCTGCACCAGTGCGATCACCTGGCTCGGCGTATCTACAAAGCGGCAGCCCACATGGCGGGCGGCCTTGCCGCTGCTGAGCGTGACGATTTGCACATGCCTGACTTCCAGCGCTACCGTCACCGGATAACCGGGAAGGCCGATCTGGCAAGTGGCATACAGCGTGCCGGCCCGGCCATCCAGGTGGTAGCCGGTATCGATCACGGCAATTCCGCCTATGCTGATATTCAGCACCTCCAGCGGCAGCGGCGCTTCCAGTTCGCGCATCTCCGTGCCGGGCGGCATGAAGACGCACTGCAGCGGATGCGCAAACGGCACCGTCACCCGGTAGGATTGGCGGCGCTGCATGCGTACCAGGCTTTCCGGCAGCGGAAATCTCAATGCCGCATAACCTTCGCGATTGCAGCGCTCTGCCTTCGATGCCGAGAACTGTATGGGTATGCGGTCCAGCGCGGTTTCAAAGGCCAGCTTCTGGGTCAGCATGATGCGGCGATTCTGGGCCGGGTAGGGCGCGGCATCGATGTACACCATCTGCTCCTCCTCATCGATGTCCATGATCGAGGTCATCACGCTTTCCCTGCCCTGACTGAAGCTCAGGCGTATCAATTGCCGTTGCCGGCGTATCGCTTCCAGAATGGAAATGATCTCCCGCACAGAGTGGATCCGGTAAGGGTCCAAACCGTCGGCATTCGGAGCGGCTCGGGTTGTAATCATCTGCACAGCTCAGCTTGTTGACATGGGCTTTCGCCTTTCTTGTACTTCATTTTCCCTGCATGCGCTAGTCTTCGTTGTCTTTAGACGCGTCTTGGGGCTCGTCCGGGGGCGGCAAGGGAAGAGGCGGCATATCCTGCATCGTCGCTCCTTCCGACAGCCCCGATTCGATCCGGTAAATCCATGCCAGCAATTCCGCCACGGCCCGATACAGGGCCGGCGGAATTTCGCGATCCAGGTCGATCTGCATCAGCAAGGCAACCAGCTCCTTCGATTCATGCATGAAGACGCCATGCTCGCGTGCGCGCGCAATGATTTCCTCTGCCACCATGCCCTTGCCCTTGGCGACCACGCGCGGCGCACCTTCGCCAGCCTGATAGGCCAGCGCCACGGCATGCGGCAGCGGTTTCCTAGGCGCGTTCATCCTGCTTCACCGTGAACTGATCGAGGTCGGAGCCGGCGGCTTCCAGCGCTTCCATCAGGTTTCTGCTCTTGTCCTGCAGCAGGCCGACAGTATCGGTGGATGCGGCCAGCAACTGCACGCGCACATGATCGCCCTGCAGTTGCAACTGTGCGCTGACCGCACCCAGTTGCGGCAACTCGATGCGTATCTTGCTTTGCCAAACCGCTGCGTCAGAGCGGTCTTCTCCCTGCGCCTGTTCAGGCGTTTCATCGCTGATTTCCCACAGCAGCTTCTGTCCCGGCCACAGCTCGCCTTCCCAGGCGGTGCGCCGATGTTCCAGCAATTCCAGTTGCAGGTTGACCAGGCGCGCTGCCTGCGGATTGTCGGAGCCGCCCAGGCGCAATACGGTATCCGCCTGCTGCGCATCGGCGGCCAGTTCGTCGGACAGGACGGAGGCTGCAATCGTCTTGCCCGCAGCGCCGGGCTCGGCATTCAGTTTTTGTACCGCCGCATCGCCGCCGTGGCGCTGCAATGCCGCCTGCGGCTCGCGCATCAGGCGTTCCAGCGAACGCTGATTGGTCGCCCATTCCCCCACATGCGATTCGTAAAACAAGCCGCTGCCATCGAGCATGTTCTGCAGCGCCTTGGCCAGCTGCTGCGCCATGGCGGGGCCGGCGACGTTGGCCGCCTGCAGGAGCGGCGGGCCGCCCAGCACGCGGTTGGGCAAACCCTGGCGCTGCGCCAGTTGCCGCATCTGGTCGATCAGGCGGCCGGTGTCGCTGACCGAAGTCGGCGCGCTGCCGCCGGGCTGGCCGGCGTTGAGCAGAAAGGTGGGGCGGGGCTGGTGAGCGATCAGGGTCAGGTTGAGGCGATCGCCGGGCTGGGTGCCGGCCGGCAGCGGCATGCGCGCGGCGGCATTGGCAATGCGCACCAGGAACTGGCCGTCGTGCAGGCGCGACTGCACGGTAGCGCTGTATTCCTTGCCGAGCGCAATCTGGTTGAGCCGCGTGACGCTTTCTTCACGCGCATCGCCGACCGTCTTCGCTGAGGCCGGCGAATTTACCGGTGTCAGCGGACGCAATCCCGTCGGATCGGTCGGCTTGAGCATGAGATCAGTATCCTGCGCTGCTGCCGTAGGCCTTGGCTAATTTGCGCTCGGTGCCGGCATTGTTCATCAAGGCAGACAATTGCGTCATCCAAGGCTGAGTGAGGTCGCGGATTTCGCGGTCGTCCTGCAATATTTTTTCTATCAGCCGGGTTTTTCTTTCACGCGCCACGGCGGACAGCGCCTGCACCGGCACATCGCCGCGACGAATCATGGCGACCTGTGCCGAGCAACGCGATTCCAGCAAGGTGAGCTGGTCCCAGTCGGCGTTGCGCGCCGCGGCAAGCATTTCTTGCATGAGCCCAGCCACGTTCTCATACAGATCGAGAATTTCTTGGTTTTCCATGTTATTCAGGCTTTCATCAGGCGTTGAGGCGCTGCCGGCATCAGGGCGTCGTAAAGTTTGGGGGCGTTCGGTGTTGCTGCTTGCGGCGCCGGTGCCTCGGCTGCTGCCGCTTTCGGTTCGATCGCGAGCCAGGCGTCGCGCAAATCCTTCAGCAACTGCTGCACTTCTTCCAGGTAGTCCTGGCGGTTCTTGAGATTGGCTTCGAGCAGGCGAGTGCCCATGTAGCCGTACAGCGCATCCAGGTTCTGCGCCAGTTCGCCGCCGGCCGATTTGTCCAGGCTGGCGCGCAAGCCGCTGTCGATGATGGAAATCGCACGCGAGATGGCTTGGCCTTTTGCGGCAACATCGCCGGTCTGCAGATGATTGATGGCGGTCGCCACCGACACCGTGGCGCCGTCGAACAGCATTGTGATCAGCTTGTGGGGGCTGGCAGCCGTCACACCGGTTTCCACGTTGACCTTGGCGTAGGCGGCCGCGCCGCTATTCATTGTTCCAAACATGTTCGTCCCTTTACTCAATCTTTGGCAGGTTCGCCAGTTGCTGCGCCAGGTAGCTGCTGGTCTGGTTCATGCTGCTGATCATCACGTCCAGTGCAGTGAACTGGGCGCGGTAACGCTGCTCCACCTGTTCTAGCCGCCGGCCGATGGAATCGCGCTGCTGGTCCAGGCCCTTGATGCTGGCATTCAGGCCATCGGTGCGGGCCTTGATCAGCCCGTCGCTGCCCAGGTAGTTGTTGATCCACTCGCTCAGCTGATGCGCGAAGCCGTAGGAAAAGGCGATCGTGCCCCGCGAGGCGTTTTCCGCACCGCCTGTGATCAGCATGCGCAGCCCTTCGGCGGCAGTGCCGGTTGCGCCCTTCAGTTCCTGGCCCGAGCCGGTGGCTGGCGCGCCGCCTATCGTGCCCTGCACGTCGGTGCCGGTGGTGGCGGCACGGTCGGCGCCGAACAGCGCATCGGCGGCGGTGCCGCTCATTTCCACCTTGGATTCGGAACCGTAGCGGTTAGAAGTGACGGTGATTTTCCCTGCATCCGCGCTGACCGTGACGGCGGCGCCGGCGTCGGAAAAGGCCTTGGTGCCGTTGATCGTCGATTGCAAGTGCGAGACTAGGCTGGCGACGGTGTAGTTGCCAGCGGTGAGTTGCACATTGGCCGTCACGCCGTTGATCGTCACCGTCAGGCTGTCGTTGACATTGTCCTGGATACTGAGCGCTGCCGGTGTGCTGCCTGCCAGCTTGCCTTGCGTGGCTAGCGAGGTGACGAAGACTTCGTATTCACCTGCTTTGGTCTTGGCGCTTGCGCCTTCAAAGCCGACCAGGCTGTCGGTTGCCTTGCCCATGGTGGCAAACAGTGCGGCGATGTCGTCGATGTTGTTGTCTATGGCTTTCTGCAGCTTGGACGAATCGACCGCGAGCGTGCCATCTTTCTGGAAAGCGACACCGATCTCCGACAGGTGTTTCAGGTTGCCTGCGTTGTCGGGCGCCGCATTCAGCATGCCGCGTATCCCCGCCTGTATCGAGCGTACGGTGGAGTCGCCAACCAGAGGGCCGGCCTGTTGCGTGTCGGGATCGTAGGCGGTCAGAGTGGACAGGGTCTTGTTCAGGTCGTTGTAGGCCTTCACAAACGCATTGACCGCGCCGGTGACCGAGGCTGTGTCCCGGCTGGCAGAAACCTTGGCGGTGCCGGTGGTCACTGCGGTGAGCGTGATGCCCTGGATCGCATCCTTGATCTCGTTGGTTGCGCTGCGCACCGCAATGCCGTTGACCGTCAGTTCCGCATCCTGCGCCGCACTGGTCTGCTGCAGGCTTTTCGTACCGGCCGGATCGTAAGCGAGCAGGTCGGCGAGGGCGGCTTCGCCGTCGACCGTGATTTTCATGCTGCTGGCAGCGCCGGTTTTATCTGAGGTGAGAACAAGGCGATGCGGGCTGGTGCTGCCATCCGACACGAGAGTGGCGGTGACGCCCAGCTTGGCCTTGTTGATCGCGTCGCGCAGGCCCTGCAGGGAATTGTTGGAACTGTCGATGGTGACGGTGCCGCCAGCCAGATCCGGGTTTTCGGTGAAGCTCGATTCGCTGGCAGTGCCGAACTGGAAACGTATCGTAGTGGCAGCGCCGGAGCCTATGGTTGCAGTCGTGCTCGCCTGGCCCGTGGCTGCCAAAGACTGAGCTTGTGCCAGTTCAGTGATCTCGACGTTATAACTGCCGGCAGCGGGGCTGCCTCCTCCCGTAGCAGTGAAAATTTTCGCGTCGCTGGACGACACGCTCATGGACTGGAATTTCGAGTTCTTGCCGAGATCATTGACGGCCGTCTGGAAGGTGCCGAGCGCGCCCTGCAGGCTGCCAAAGGCGCTCAGCTTGGCCTGGTGGCTGGCTTCCTTCTTTGCCAGGTTCTGCAGCGGACGTGACTCTACCGCCATCAACTGGCTGATGATGGAATTGATGTCCAGGTTAGAGCCTATGCCGGGTGCGGAAAGGGCCACATTGCCTCCAATGAATGAGATCGTCTTACTGTAATAGGTTAACGGCCGCCGCCAAGCGATCTTTAGAGGGGTGTTTTTGCCGCTGTTTCCGGGGATGGTGGCAGGGTTTCACGAAGCACGACCTGGGCAGGCGGGAGAATACTCCTCCCCCTTGAAGGGAATGAAAAGGCAAGCCTGCTTCTTTACCGTCCGCCTGAAGCTCTGCCGCCCTGCACCAGCAGCATGTCCTGGATCTTGGCCAGCGCTTTGGCAATCTCCAGCGCTTCCTTGGTCGGCACCTGGCGGATGATCTCTTTCGTTTCTTGATCGACTACACGCATGATGGCGCGGTTCTCGTCGCTGTCGTAGGAAAATTCTACGTTGCGCGAAAACAGCTTCATCATGCGCTCGATATCTTCGACTGCCTGCTTGGTCTGTTCCATTTCCGCGCTGCGCGATGGCTGGCGCACGGCCGACTCGGTGGCGGGTGTGGAGGCGGGTTTTACGGCACTATTCGACAGATGCGCCTGTGCGGCCGTATCCAATTTGTCGGTGGGCGCAGCATGGGCGCCGGGATATGAGACTGAACGAATGTCCATCATGATCTCCTTGCTTGAACGGGAGAAAACCCGGCGAGCGCTTGCCGGCCGGGTTTTCTTACTCCTTCAGACTTGCTTAGCCGCGCAGCAGGCTCAGTACGTTGTTTGGCAACGAGTTGGCCTGGGCCAGCATCGCGGTACCGGCCTGTTGCAGGATTTGGCCCCGGGTCAGGTTGGCTGTTTCAGCTGCAAAGTCGGCATCAAGAATACGCGAGCGGGAGGCCGACATATTTTCTGCGCTGGTGGATAGGTTCGCAATTACGGACTCAAAGCGATTCTGCACTGCACCCAAGGTGGCGCGTGACGAATTGATCTCTTCGAGAGCTGCATCCACCTGTTTCATTGCTAGCGTAGCACCGGCGAAGGAGCTGATGTTCAAGCTAGAGATGCCGGTAACGGTGGCATTAGTGGAAGCTGTAGCAGCTGCGCCATTGAAGCCAGTCAGTGCGCCGGTATCGGTGCCGCCAAGGACGAAGGCGCTCTCGCTCGCTAGATCGATGCGGCCAGTGGCGGCATTGTAGCTGGCGTTGACGCCAGTCTGACCAGAGATGTTGTTGATGGCATTCACTACTTGGTTAGTACGCTGTTGGGCGGTGCCAACGGCCGAAAGAGGGCCAATGTCAACGCCGCCGATTGTCAGCGAACCGGCCGCAACGACGCCAGTGCCCAAGGCCGAGATCGCCGAGGATTGCGTTGTGGAAGTGGTGATGGTACCGCCCAGGGAGACGATATTGGCATCGACCGGCGTATCCACAGTGATGGTTTCATCGGCATTTGCGCCAACTTGAAAAACAAAGGACGTAGCGCTGCCATCAAGTAACTTGGTGGTGTTGAAGCTGGTTTGATCGGCGACACGATCGATTTCTGACAGCAGTTGGCCGACTTCGGCTTGCAGCGCGGTGCGGTCCGAAGCCGAGTTGCTGGCGTTGGCTGATTGCACTGCCAGTTCGCGGATACGCTGCAGATTGTTACCGATCTCGGCTAAGGCACCTTCAGCAGTTTGAGCCAGCGAGATGCCATCGTTGGCATTACGGACTGCCACGTTCAGGCCGCGGATCTGGGTCGAGAAACGCTCGGAAATTGCCAGGCCGGCGGCGTCGTCCTTGGCGCTGTTGATGCGCAGGCCGGAAGACAGGCGTTGCAGGGAAGTTTGCAGCGCGCTTTGCGAACCGTTCAGGTTGCGCTGTGCGGTCAGCGATGCAACGTTAGTATTGATTACCATTGCCATGTTTGTGCTCCTTCAAGTTAGGGGAATAACCACGCTTGACTAATCCAGCGCAGTTCCCGGTTCTGGTGCTTGTGCCGTGAAGCCGGGCTGCTTGTTTGCTTTATCGGCCAGATCTCAAAAAAGTTTAGAGAATGTCTCAACTCTTTTTCAGATCCGGCTGAATCAAGGCGTGCAAGGCCTGTTACGGAACTGGCTGGCAAAATCTTTAACAGAATATTTTTAAGGGGCAGCCCTCAAGTTTTCGTTTTGGCTGCCGTGTTGAGGGCGCCTTTTCGCTGTCTTATGAGTCGCCTAGTGCAGGTTATTTGGCCTGGAAACTGGTCTGGAAGTGGGTCGGCAAGGTGCAAAATGAGGGCGGAATGGGAAAAGAAGGGCAAAAGCGGCTTTGCTTGAAGTGCCGGAATTAAAGATATTCCTTATGCTGTCGATATTCCTTCTAGATTGGAGGGATTGGGGCAGCGGCTAACTGCTTGCCTTTAATCTTCTCCTCGAAGGGGAAGGGGGATGAATTTCGATTGTGGCTGATATTTAAACCCATCCCCACCCTAACCCTCCCCTTGAAGGGGAGGGGATAAAAAGCCCGGCTGGGTTGGGCTTCTCCCTCGGAGCATTTTGTAAGACGGGCCAAGCCCTATTGGAGCAACAAGGAAGTGAAACCAGTATCGCATCCAGATAATGTCAGCAGCAGCCGGGCCAGCGAGTTCGTGTTTACTGTTGAGGATTTCGAGCGGGTCAGGGCGTTGATCTATCGCCGCGCCGGCATTGCGCTGGGCGATACCAAGCAGCAGATGGTGTATAGCCGCCTGGTGCGTCGCCTGCGTGCCATGGGTCTGCTCTCCTTTACCGACTATCTCGACAGGCTGGAACGTCAGGCGGATTCGCCCGAGTGGGAATTCTTTACCAATGCGCTGACCACCAACCTGACTTCCTTCTTCCGCGAGGAGCATCACTTTCCCATCCTGGCCGAGCATGTCAAGAAAATCGGTGGGCCGATTTCGATCTGGTGTTCTGCTGCTTCCACCGGCGAAGAGCCGTATTCGATCGCGATGACGCTGTGCGAAGCCTTCGGCACACTCACGCCGCCGGCTACCATCATTGCGACCGATATCGCCACGGATGTGCTGGCGACTGCCGAGCAGGGGATTTATCCGCTGGCGCAGATGGGGCGCATGCAGGAGCAGCGCCTGAAGAAGTTCTTCCTGAAGGGCAAGGGCGCGCAGGCCGGCATGGCGCGGGTGCGGCCGGAGTTGCGCAACATGATTACGTTCAAGCAGCTGAACCTGCTGGACGAGCGCAACAAGTGGCCGCTGAACGGTCCTTTCGATGCCATCTTCTGCCGCAACGTGATGATTTATTTCGACAAGCCGACCCAGGCGAAAATCCTGTCGCGCTTCGTGCCGCTGATGAAACCGGATACGCTGCTGTTCGCTGGCCACTCCGAAAACTTTTTATATGTGTCGAATGCACTGCGCCTGCGCGGCAAGACGGTTTATCAACTGGCCGGCGCAGACGGGCCGGGCGGGCGAACCGGGAATCCGCGCATGACGGTCGCGGCATGAACAGGCGGGTATGAATCCTTCTATAGACGAACAGTTCGCCAGCAGTCTTTATTACGATCGCCAGTTCGATTGCGATGCCGCCAAGATCCTGCCCGGCGAGTTTTATTTCACGCACAAGGACATGGCTATCGTGACCGTGCTGGGTTCCTGCGTGGCGGCCTGCATCCGCGACCGCATTACCGGCATAGGCGGCATGAATCATTTCATGCTGCCCTATAGCGGCGACGCCGACAGCCCGATCTCGGCATCGATGCGCTATGGCTCCTACGCGATGGAAGTGCTGATCAACCAGTTGATCAAGGCCGGTGCGCGCCGGGAAAACCTGGAAGCCAAGGTGTTCGGCGGCGGTGCGGTGCTGCGCGGCTTTACCGCGATGAACGTGGGCGAGCGTAATGCCAATTTCGTGCGCGAGTATCTGCGCAACGAAAGCATCCGGGTGCTGGCGGAAGATCTCAACAGCAATTATGCGAGGAAAGTTTATTTCTTCCCGCGCAGTGGCCGGGTGCTGGTCAAGAAAATAGACAGCATGAACAACAATACGCTGGCCAATCGTGAACAGGATTACGCAGAGAAACTGCAGAAACGCATGGCAACGTCCGGCGAAGTCGAATTGTTCTGATCCTTTTGAGCTGATTGCTCCTGAACCTGCTACGGCATTATTGGCCGGCTGCCTCGTCAGCCGGCTTTTTCTTTTCTGTACGCCGGTCTGGAAACATTTGAAACCCGCCAAGGAACAAGCGCTGCCTGTTTCTGTTCCAATCAGTGTCAATCAAACCGCCTGGTTTTCAGACTTTCAGAACGGAAAGCGGCGGGCGCTGGAACGCACACAAGGAGAACAGGCAATGGAGACATGGCGATATCGTCTGGGACAGGCGCTGGGAGTGAGTTTGTTGCTGGCAAGCTTGAGTGGTTGCCAGCATGCCGATGCGCAGGCGCCTGCGGCAACGAGCGGTGCAACCATCACGCTGTCAGGGCAGGAAGAGGTGCCGCCGGTATCCACCGGCGCCGCGGGCACCGGCATGATACGTGTTGCTTCTGACAGGACTGTGAGCGGCAAGGTGACTTACAGCGGCGTTACGGCAACGATGGCGCATATCCACCATGGCAGCAAGGGCAGCAGTGGCCCGCCCATCGTGACGCTGACCAAGGTGTCCGATTCGGCTTTCACGGTACCGGAAGGTGCGCGGCTGACGGAAGAACAGTATGAGCAGTACAAGGCGGGCAATCTCTACATCAACATCCACAGCCAGCGTTATCCGAGTGGGGAGTTGAGGGGGCAGTTGCGGGCGGAGTAGGGTTGGCTGGCTAGTCTTGGCTTGGTTTTTTGCTTTTTATTCCCTCCCCTTCAAGGGGAGGGCTAGGTGTGGAGTTGCAATAGGTTGTTTCGACCAATCCTGGAAATTGGAGCGACTCGTCCTATGCCCTGATGGGGGCGGTGCCAGTTGTAATGATGGGTCCAGTAATCGAGCATGGCAGTTCTCTGGT
>JAFAGG010000115.1 GCA_023422955.1 Pseudomonadota bacterium
CCCGCGGCGCGGCGGCACACGCGCCCATGCCGCCGGGACCCGGCGGCTGGCGAGGCCCGGCCGGCATGCTACCAGCCGATCGCTTCCGGCAGCCAGGTGGCGATGCGCGGGAAGAAAAATACCAGCATCAGCGTGACGGCCTGCATCAGGATGAATGGCAACACGCCCTTGTAAATATCCTTGGTGGAGATTTCCGGCGGCGCGACGCCCTTCAGGTAGAACAGCGCCCAGCCGAATGGCGGTGTCAGGAAAGACGATTGCAGGTTAATCGTGATCAGCATCGCCAGCCAGACCGGGTCCACGCCGTAGGACAGCATGATGGGCAGGAACAAGGGCACGGCAATGTAACTGATTTCTATCCATTCGACGAAGAAGCCGAGCACGAAGATCAAAAACAGCATGAACCAGATCGCCATGTTTTCGCCGCCGGGCAGCCACGCGAACATGTCCTCGATCAGCATCTCGCCTTCCAGGCCGCGGAAGGCCAGGGCAAAGACCTGCGCGCACATCAGGATGAACATCATCATCGCGGTGATCTTGGTGGTATCGCGCGCGACGGTTTTCAGAATGCTCCAGGAAAAGCGCCCGGTAATCAGGGTGACGATCACGGCACCCAGCGCACCCATGGATGCGGCTTCGGTCGGCGCTGCGATGCCGCCGACGATGGAGCCCAGCACACAGAACACCAGGATCAGCGGCGGCACCACCACTTTCAGGAAACGTATCCACAGCTCGCGGGTACTGACCGTATCGCGTTCCTCCTGCGAGAGGATGGGCATCAGCTCGGGATTGAGCCAGCCGCGTATCAGCAGGTAGACGATGTAGACGCCTGCCAGCAGAACGCCGGGTCCGACTGCGGCGGCGAACAGCGTGCCCACCGACAGTTGCATGATGTCGGCCAGCAGGATCAGGATCAGGCTGGGAGGAATGATCTGCCCCAGGCAGCCGGACGCGCAGATCACGCCGCAGGACAGGCTCTTGTCGTAGTTGCGCTTGATCAGCGTGGGCAGCGTCAGCAAGCCCAGCGTAATGACGGTGGCGCCGACCACGCCGGTCATCGCGCCCATCAGCACGCCGAACGCCACGATGCCGACCGCCATGCCGCCGCGTATCCGGCCCGCCATGTGGCCGATCACGTCCAGCAAGTCATCAGCCAGCCGTGATTTTTCCAGCATCACGCCCATGAAGATGAAGAGCGGGATGGCCAGCCATTGGTAGCCTGTAGCGATGCCGAACAGTCGTGCCGGCAGCAGGTTGAAAAGATTGGGACCGAATCCCGCGACGCCGAAGCCGAAGCCCACGGTGGCGAGTGAAATGGCGACGGGAACACCCAGCATCAGCAGCAGGAAAAATCCCACCAGCATCAGGATGGCAAGTACCTCAAGTTCAAACATGTCCGACCTCGCTTTCTTCTGGTTCTTGCAGGCAGATGCGCAGCAATGCGGCAATACTTTGCAGCAGCACGAGGAAGAAACCGAAGGGCAGCAAGCCCTTTATCGCCCACCGAAACGGGAGTCCGCCGGGATCGGAGGAGATCTCGCCGATCGAATACGATTGCTCGACATACTTGAGCGACAGCCAGATGAGGACGATGCATATCGCTGTCTGCAGCAGATAGGTCAGCATATTCACGAAACGCTGGTTGCGCGGGGAGAATTTCGCATAAAAAATGTCCACCCGCACGTGACCATCCTTCAAGAGCGTGTAACTCATGCCGAACATCACCAGCACGCCCAGCAGGTGCCATTCCATTTCCTGCGCCCAGACGGCGCCGATATTCATCGTGTAACGGAGTATCACGTTGCATGTCATTAGCACGATGATGGACAGGGTCACCCAGGAGGCGACCCTGCCGATCACGTCAATGACAGCCTCGATGGACCTCACGGTCTTTGAAGGGGCTTTTCTTGTCATTGAACGTTTCCTGATCAGGATTGAACGGAGTTGTGGTAAGCCGATTCGCTGTACTTGGACCAGGCTTCGTACTTGGTCTTGTAAGCCATGTACGAGTCGTGGACTTTCTTGGTCAGGGCGTCTTTGGCGACTGCTTCGGCCAGGACCTTCTCGGTTTCCTTGCGCAGTGCGTCGATGACGGAGTCAGGCAAGGGGCGGGCGATCACGCCCTGCTTGTTGACGAGGTCATCCATTGCCTCGGCATTGTTGCGCTGGCACCAGGCTTCGCTGATCACGTTGCAGGCGGCAGCCGCGTTGGTGACGATGGCCTGCAGGTCCTTGGGCAGCTTGTCCCAGGCCGCCTTGTTGATCAGCAGTTCGGACACGGTCGAGGATTCGTGCCAGCCGGTGGTGTAGTAATACTTCGCCGCTTTTTGCAGGCCCAGCTTGCGGTCCTGGAAGGGGCCGACGAATTCGGCAGCGTCGATGACGCCGCGCTCCAGCGCAGGGAAAATCTCGCCGCCTGGCAGCAGCTTCACGTCCACGCCGAGGTTCGAATACACCTTGCCGGCCAGGCCCGGAATACGCATCTTCAGGCCCTTGAAATCGGCGACGGATTTGATTTCCTTTTTGAACCAGCCCGTCATTTGCACGCCGGTATTGCCGCACGGCATGGCGACCATGCCGAAGGGCGCATACACCTCATTCCACAGGTCGATGCCGCCGCCGTCATACAGCCAGCCGTTCATGCCCTGGAAGTTGAGACCGAAAGGAACGGCCGTGAAGTATTGGGCAGCAAAGGTCTTGCCGGTCCAGAAATAACTGTTGGCATGGTTCATTTCCACCGTGCCGGCACGCACCGCATCGAAACCTTCCATGGCGGGGACCAGTTCGCCCGCGCCAAACACCTGGATGCGCAGGCGTCCTTCGGACATTTCATTGATGCGCTTGGCGAGATCAGTGGCGCTGCCCGGGCCGTCCATATAAAACGGCGAACCCTTGACATAGGCACTGGTCATTTTCCAGGTGATGCGTTTTTGTTGCGCGGTGGCAATGGAGGGGAAGGCGAGGCTGGCGCTGGCAACACCGGCGGCCAGACTGCCGGTTACGAATTTGCGTCTACTGTTTTGCATGGCTAACTCCAGAAGTGAAAAGCGTTAAGGGAAAAGCTCACTACGCGTTACCAATCTGCAATACATGTGCCATGTCAGAGTAGGCCACTTTCTTAGGATTTGCTACCGGATTTTTGCTGGATCTGCGCAGTTTTGGTGAATTTGAAGGCAAATGGGCGCTGGCTGCGACAACTTGGTGCAGCTTAAATGCATATTTTTGGTGAGAAATGCGGTGGAATGCGAGCAAGATCACAGAATAAGCGTCAAGGCTCACTTTGATGTTGCTAAAGAGCATCGCTCTCGCGGCGATAAGGATTATTGAGGTCCGTCAATAGGGGAAAACGACGCGCGACAGCTTTCAGAGGCTGCCCAGGAAGCGCATGGTCTGGCGCGTGTATTCCTCGACGTAATCGAGCAGGCGATCCGACGCCGCACGCGCCTTTTCTTCATCGTTGCGAGCGATAGCGCGGGCAATCTCGGCATGCAGGCTGGCGACCCTGGGGAGATCGCCGAAGCGCTTGAAGTGCAGGTACCAGAAGCGCCGGGTCTGCGCTTCGATGGGGGCCAGCGCATAGGTCAGATACTTGTTCGCGGCCGTCTCCACCAGCAACTGGTTGAATTCCCGGTCGGCAGCAATGAAGATACCTTCTTCATTCTGGCGGGCAGCGAGATCGAACTCGTCGGCCAGCTTCTCGAATTGCTGGCGCTGCCTGTCGAGCGCCAGCCGTGCGGCACGGCCAGCCGTGATTTTTTCCAGCTCGCGGCGCACCTCGATCAGGTTAAGCTGGTCGCTGACCTCGATCTCGGAAACGATCACACCCGATCGCGGCACGATCTTCACATAGCCCTCGATGGCGAGGCGCTGCAGCGCTTCGCGTATCGGCGTGCGGCCGAATCCCAGCGTGCGGTTCAGCGCTTTCTCGGAGATCTTGCTGCCCGGTAGAAGCTGCAGGGTCATGATCATTTCCTCCAGCATGCGATAGGCCGCTTTGGCCTGATTCTCGCTGCTGCTTTCGATCTCCGAATACAAGGCATTGACCTGTTCTTCTGTAATCATGTTTGACCTGTCGAGGTAGGGCATACGGATGCAGCGCGACCGATGAAATGGCATGGAATGCGTGCTCCGATTATAGAGATGGCTTTTTCCATGGTGAAGCACTTCTTTGCTCCCTCCGGACGGCAAGCAGTCCGTACGGGCGAGACCAATGAGCCGCTGGTGCTTGGCCGTTGTCGGTCTCAGTCTCGGTCTCGCTCCGGAACTTGACAAACACTACAGGCTCCAACCGGACAATGGCGCGGGCGACCCGGCTATTCAAAGTCTGCTGCCGCACCGATGCGCCATCCAGTTCCTACGACAACAAAGGAGTACTGCTATGAAAAAAAATCTCATCACCCTGGCACTGACCTCTGCACTGGTCGTACCTTTTGCATCGACCGCGATTGCGCAGAACAGTGATACCAGCGGTGCCTCCACGCCGTCGTCGCAGGCTGCCAAGTCGCAGGAGCGCCGCAACGACATGCGCGCCAGCGAACTGATCGGCAAGAACGTGCGCAATCAGGAAGGCAAGGATATCGGCGAAGTAGAGGATGTACTGGTCAACATGAAATCCGGTCGCGTGCAGTACACGGTATTGTCTTTCGGCGGTTTTCTCGGCATGGGCGACAAGCTGTTTGCGATTCCGATGGATTCCTTCGATCGCAGACAGCAGCGCGATCACCTGGTGCTCAACGTGAGCGAGGAGCGTCTCAAGAATGCAGAGGGCTTCGACAAGGACAAGTGGCCCAATTACCGCGAGGACCCGGGCTTCTTCGAACGCGTAAGGAGCGCCTTCAATTCGCAGACCACCGAGGATGACACCCGCGAAGGGTATCGCAATACGATGCGCCTGTCGGAGCTGCTGGGCGAGGATGTGAACGATACCCAGGGACGCGACATCGGTGAAGTCGAGGACATCGTCGTCGACATGGGACGTGGCCGCATTTCCTATGTCGCGCTGGATTTTGATGCGCCCGGCGATAGCGAAGACCGGCTGATCCCGGTGCCGCTGAGCGCCCTGTCCGCACCGAGTGGCGGCGGGGATGAGCTGGCACTGAACATAGACCGCGATCGACTGGACCAGAAGCGCGGCATCGATCCCAAGAACTGGCCCAACGTGAACGACCAGGAGCATCAGCGTGGCATGGACCGTTATTTCACTTCGCTTGGAGCTTCGGACCGGACCGCGCAGGATAGGCGTGAACAGACTTCCGGCGACTCGGGAGAGGACGGCCGCACCAGCGCCGGCAAGGATGCCAGCTCCATGACGGGGCCGACTCAGCCGCGCCCGGCCGATGACACCACCAACCGGCTGCGTCAGAACTGATCAGCGGCCATAAGCTGATATCGCAATGCATGAATGATGGGGGCGTCTGCCCTAATACCGTTCAGTTAAGTATCAAAAAGCGGGGTGCCTTATTCCCTCCCCTTCAAGGGGAGGGTTAGGTGTGATGTTTCAATAGGTTGTTCATTCGAACTGGGTCTGAGAGACTTGTTGGTTCCAGCCAAACAAATATTTCAGGGAGTCCAGCCGA
>JAFAGG010000125.1 GCA_023422955.1 Pseudomonadota bacterium
CTCTCCGGTTGACCGGAGAGCGCGGTTTCATTTGAGCGCTGCTGTCGCGAAAAGGGATGTCTGCTGCCAGGCAATGGGACATCCTTTCGGGGAGTCGAAGCTTGGCATGGTAAAAGCAGCAGGCCACTTGTGGCTAGGCTTTACGCTACACTGCCTGCTCTCTTTCCCGATCCCGGCCAGACCATGCACGACAACCCCCGTCTTTCCCCGCTTGCCACCGTGCTGATCGCGGGCGGCATGGTGCTGACGCTTTCCATGGGTGTGCGGCATGGTTTCGGATTCTGGCTGCAGCCGATCTCGCAGGCGCATGGCTGGACGCGTGAAACCTATTCGCTGGCGATGGCCTTGCAGAATCTTCTATGGGGCGTATTCGGGCCCTTCGCCGGCATGGCGGCCGACCGTTTCGGCACCGCGCGCGTGGTGTTCGTCGGCGCGTTTCTGTATGCTGCCGGATTGTTGTGGATGGCGCTGGTGGTTCAGCCGGGATGGTTCATTGCCGGCTCCGGCATCCTGATCGGCGGCGCGATGGCATGCACCGCATTCGGCGCGATCAGCGGCATCGTTGGCCGCACCGCGCCCGAGCACAAGCGCTCTTGGGCCTTCGGCATGGCGGTGGCGGCGAGCTCCTTCGGCCAGTTCATGATGATGCCCATCGAGCAGCAACTGATCCAGGTGACAGGCTGGCAGGATGCTTTCTATTATCTGGCAGCGCTGGTCTTGCTGGTGATGCTGCCGATGACGCGCTTCCTGCGCGAACCTGAGGTCGCCAGGTCAGCCGGCCCCGAGCAAAGCATACTTGAAGCCACGCGCGAGGCCTTTGCTTACCGGCCTTTCCTGCTGCTGGTGGCCGGTTACTTCGTGTGCGGCTTCCAGCTGGTCTTCATCGGCGTGCATATGCCGGCTTATCTTCGTGATCAGGGCATTGGCGATCCCAATGTGGCTGTTATGGCGCTGGCCTTGATCGGCTTGTTCAATATTTTCGGTTCCTATTACGCGGGCAAGCTGGGCAGCGTCTTTCCCAAGCGTTACCTGCTGGCCGCGATTTACGTCAGCCGCGCTCTCGTGATTGCGGTTTTTCTGTTCGCGCCGTTGACGCCTTGGTCGGTGTATGTGTTCTCGGCCTGCCTGGGATTTTTATGGCTGTCTACCGTACCGCTCACCAATGGCGTGATCGCCGGCATCTTCGGCACCCGCTACATGGCCATGCTGTCGGGTTTCGTATTCCTGTCGCACCAGGTCGGTAGCTTCCTCGGCGTGTGGCTGGGCGGCTATCTGTATGACCGCCAGGGCGACTACAATATGGTCTGGATGATCACGATCGCGCTGAGCCTGTTTGCCGCGCTGGTCAATCTGCCCATCAATGAAAAGGCGATTGTGCGCACCCATGCCGTTGCCGCCTGAAAGGTAAAAGCGTCATGTCACCGACCTTGCTCCGCTACCTGTTCCGTTATCTGTCGCTGGGATTACTGGCCCTGATATTGGCCGCGATTTTCCTGGCTTACCTGCAGCCGGCTTTTTTGCTGGAACTGGGCAGCCGGCTGCAGCTCTGCTGACCCTGTCGGTAGAGAAATCCCGCCTTCTGTGGCATGCTTACGCGTTCCCCCGCCCTCGATACAGTCATGGAAATCACGCTGACGGAACTGGAAAAAGCCATCAATTACTGGCGCTCAGCACGGCCCTCGACCGGCGAGGAGCGGGCCTTGTCGCTCGAAGTCAATGCGCTGGCCGATGTCTATGCGCTGATGATATTCAGCCATGCCCGCAGCGTCGCGCTTGAGTCGCTGAAGCCGGACGCGCGGCAATTGCTGGAAGCCTGGCAGCAGCAGAACCGCTAAGGCTTACGCAGCCAGGTGACGGACCTGGCGCTGCAGGCCGGGGCCGCCGGTCTGGGAGGCGTCGGATTTCGCGGCGGCAGGCGGCTTGTTGGTCTGGCCGGCATAATCTCCCGCCAGCATCTGCGCTATCTTCTCTGCGTCTTCCCCCTGCTCCTGCAACCATTGCGCCACCAGCCTGGCGAGCCTTTCCAGCGCGATCTTGTGGGTCGCGCCGGTGGTGGCATAAATCCAGTCCGACAAGGCCATGAAGCGCGCAAAGGGCGAGTCGCCCAGGATGAGCTTGAGCGTGTTGGCAAAGCGTCCCGAATTGGCGATCAGGTCCCAGTAGCGCGCAAAGCGCACCAGCCGTTGCATGGTCGCGAAATCGATGCGATTGGTGGCGAGAATCGAGTAGGGCGGATGCGGATCGAAGATCAGGCCATGGGCGTCGGTATGGCGGATGATGGGCGTGCCGCGCAGGCGCTTCAGGATGCCGAACTGGATTTCATGCGGACCCAGCGCCACCAGCTTGTCGAAGCCGCGCGCAAAGCTGTCCACATCCTCGCCCGGCAAGCCGGCAATCAGGTCCACGTGCAGGTGCGCCTGCGAATGCTCGACCAGCCAGCGTATGTTCTCCGCAGCCTTCTCATTGTTCTGCTTGCGGCTGATCTGCGCCTGCACGTCTGGATTGAAAGACTGTATGCCGATTTCGAATTGCAGCGTGCCCGGCGGGAATTGCTGGATGCCGGCCTTGAGCGCATCCGGTAGGTGATCGGGCACCACTTCGAAATGCGCGAAGACTGGATCATCGGGATGGGCGGCCAGCTTGTCGAGGAAGAACTGCATGATCTTCAGGCTGGACTTGATGTTCAGGTTGAAGGTGCGGTCCACGAACTTGAACAGCCGCGCGCCGCGTGCATGCAAAATCTCAAGCTGCGCGAGGAAGGCATCCAGGTCGAAAGGCCACGCAGTCTTGTCCAGCGAAGACAGGCAGAACTCGCACTTGAACGGACAGCCGCGCGAGGCTTCCACATACAGCGTGCGATGCGCGATGTCTTCATCGGTGTAGAGCGAATAGGGCAAGGCGATATCGGACAAGGGCGGCTGCACGCCTGCATGAATTTTCATCAGCGGCTGCGGGCCATTGAGAATCGCGCGGCACAACTGCGGGAAAGTGACATCGCCCCAGCCCGTAACCAGGTAATCGGCCAGCTTCACGATTTCCTGCTGCTCGGGCTCATACGACACTTCCGGGCCGCCCAGCACGATCACGATGTCCGGCGCCACGCGCTTGAGCATCGCCACGACCCGGGTGGTTTCTTCCACGTTCCAGATGTAGACGCCGAAACCGACGATGCGCGGCTGATGTTCAAGCAGTTTTTCCACGACATCGGTGGCGCGGGTGCCGATCACGAATTCCTGCAAGCATGTCTGCTCCTGCAGTTCCTGCATATTGGCATGCAGATAACGCAAACCGAGCGATGCATGGGAATAACGCGCATTCAGCGTGGAAAGGACGATGGTCATGGCAGGCAATAGAGCAATCAGGCGAAAGCGCCATTGTACGACGCTTGCACAGGGAAGCGCCTTGTCTTGACCTGTAACGGAACAGACTGTATCGGCGTCTTGCTGAATACTCGCTTCTGGCCGTAGGGCTGACGCTGGCAGCGTCAGCCTGATGCCGCTTCAGGAGCCTGGATTTTTGCCGGCGCGAGCCTGGTCTCGCAAGCGCTTCACTTCATCGTGATTACGAATTACCAACTGATATTGTTTTTCCACTACGGTGCGGATGGCCGGAGGAAGTTCTTTATCCAGCGCATAGCGGTAATTGGCCAACGCAATATCTTCGCCGCGCTCCGTTTCGCTCAGAATGCTTGCATCATCCTTGCCGGTGATGGCTGCTTTCAATGTCACCCAGCTGCGATGCATGGAACCCGATACGCTACCGCGAGCCACGGCCACTCCTCCGAGCGAGCCGACCAGTTCGCCCAGCTCAACGGCGGCTTTCGCACATCCATTCGCGCGGGAAGTGAACAGGTCTTTAAGCTGAGGCGAGCTGATCTGCTCTGCACATTGGCGAAATCCTTCCTCTCCGTCGTAGCAGGTCTGGATCAGCTCGTTCAATGTCGACAACACATCATCATGAGGCATGACATCTCCTTTCCTGTTGAATTGCATTCAAGCTTAACGCGGCGCAGAGCCGGGAGCCGCAGGGATTCCTCCTCGCGGAGGTTGGGCAGCGGCGGCTGCATCCTGCGGCTGGCCGGATGATGCGCCACTGGATTGCAGGGCGCTGCGTCCCCGGGTTTTCGCGATCAGATGCCCTGCCATTTGCAAGTGTTGCTCAACGATGGCCAGGGACTTGCCGACCTGTTCCTTCAAGACCGGATCCTGCGCATTCTGTGCCGCCTGTTGTAGCAGTTGATGGGCTTCCCGGTGAGCATTCTCGCCGGCATGCGTCAGGTAATTCTGGGTGAATTCTTCTCCCGTCATGGCAGTCAGCTTTTCCTTGATGGCGACATGTTTCTTGTCGGGGCCGCCGGGAAGAATGACATCTCTTGCATCGGCCAGCTTTTTCAATTCTTCCAGCGCCTTGCCATGGTCGTCGATCATGCGCTGAGCGAAACTGCGCACAGTGACATCCTGCGAACGGCTTTGCGCCATTTTTGCCATGTCGATTTCAGCCAGGTGGGTTTGCGCCAGGGTGCGCATCAGGTTGCGATCCGCGTTGCTTAAGGCCGGCTGTTGCGCCGATGGCTGTAGCGCTTGCTGAGAGGCCGGCTGACTGGACGAATTGCCTTGCGCAGCAGAGCTGGCGCCGCTGCTTAAAGGCACGGGAGACTCGGGAACGCGTTTGCCGGTCGCGGCATTGAGACTGCCGGGGCCGCCTTCCGTCGCTGCTCCGCCATAAGCAGGTGCAGTGGAAACGGGGCTGTCTTGTGCGCCTGAGGGTTGTGCCTGCGCCTGCAAGGCAAGCGCCGCGCTCAGGCCCATCAGGCTGGCGGCAGCAATGAATTTCCAGCGTGAAAATGTGATCGCTTTGGCAGGCATGGATATTCTCCTTTATGACCAGGGCCTTTAACAAGCCATGAAAATCGTGCATAAAAAAGAGGCAAGCTATGTGCCAGCAGGAAGGGCAGATGAAAATGCGGAGAGGCACAATTCAAACGACAAAAAGAAAAATGCCGAACCCTTGCGAAGGTTCGGCAAAAAGTTTACGCGATTAAAGCCGGCGTTCCGGCATCTTGATCAGGTGCTGCCGACCAGGCCGGCAGTTCGTTGTTGCTTGCTGATGGTGCAGTGTTTCTTGTCGATGATTTCTCCCTCCGGATCGGTGCTCTCGAGAATCACATCGAATCCCCACAGGCGTCCTACATGTTTCAGCACTTCGTCGGCCTTGGCATTGAGAGGGCGGCGATGATGCCGGGTATGACGCAAGGTCAGTGCGCGGTCGCCGTGCGTATCCACCGACCATACCTGGATATTAGGCTCACGGTTGCCGATGTTGTACTGGTCGGCGAGCTGCTGGCGAATATAGCGATAACCGTTTTCATCGTGGATGGCGGACACCTTCAAGTGTTCTTTTTCATCATCGTCAATGATGGAAAAGAAATGGAAGTCGCGAATCAGCTTGGGCGACAGATATTGAGCAATGAAACTTTCATCCTTGAAGTTGCGCATGGCAAAGTCAAGCGTCTTGCGCCAGTCGCTGCCGGCGATATCCGGAAACCACTCCCTGTCTTCCGCAGTAGGATTTTCACAGATGCGGCGGATATCGCTCATCATCGCAAAGCCCAATGCATAAGGATTGATGCCGCTGTAATAAGGACTGGAGACCGGCGGCTGATAGACGACGTTGGTATGGCTCTGCAAAAACTCCATCATGAAACCATTGCCGACTATGCCTTCATCGTACAACTGGTTGAGGATGGTGTAATGCCAGAACGTGGCCCAGCCTTCGTTCATGACCTGCGTCTGCCGTTGCGGATAGAAATACTGGGAAATCTTGCGTGCGATACGAACAATCTCGCGCTGCCAGGGCTCCAGCAGCGGCGCGGATTTTTCTATGAAATAAAGCAGGTTTTCCTGCGGCTCTTCCGGGAAGCGAGTCTGCTGCTTTGAACTTTTGGCCTGGTCCTTCTGTATGGGCAGCGTGCGCCACAAGTCGTTGACCTGCGATTGCAGGTAAGCCTCGCGTTCACGCTGGCGGGCATTTTCTTCGGCCAGGGATAATTTGGCCGGACGCTTGTAGCGGTCCACGCCGTAATTTTGCAAGGCATGGCAAGAGTCCAGCATCAGCTCAACGGCTTCCGTACCGTAGCGGCTTTCGCATTCGGCGATGTAATTTTTTGCAAACACCATGTAATCGATGATGGCGTCTGCATCGGTCCAGGTGCGGAACAGGTAATTGCCCTTGAAGAAAGAATTGTGGCCGTAGGAGGCATGCGCGATCACCAGCGTTTGCATCATCAGGTTGTTTTCTTCCATCAGATAGGCAATGCAGGGATTGGAGTTGATCACGATCTCGTACGCCAATCCCATCTGCCCACGCTTGTAACTTTTTTCGGTGGACATGAAATGCTTGCCGAAGGACCAGTGATGGTAATTGACGGGCATGCCGACGGAGGCATAGGCATCCATCATTTGTTCGGCGGTAATGATCTCCAGCTGGTTGGGATAGGTGTCGAGCCCAAAACTTTCCGCGACGCGCCTCACTTCTTCATGCGCCTGTTCCAGCAGCTCGAAAGTCCATTCGGATTGATCGGGCAGTCGCCGTGCTTCGGTGGAAGGAGAAATGATCTTCATTGCTTGGCCTGTTTTTTGAACAGCTCGCGAAATACCGGATAGATGTCGGCAGGCGTCTTGATGCGCTGCATCGCGAAATGACGATGCGCTCCTGTGACCTTGACATATTCATGCCACAGGTTCTGCGGCTCGCCATCCGTGATTTCCACGTAAGCGTAGTATTGGACGGCAGGCATGATGGTGTCGATCATCAGCTGGCGGCAAGTGACCGAATCGCGATCCCAGTTGTCGCCGTCGGAAGCCTGGGCTACATAGGCATTCCATTCCGTGCTGGGGTAGCGCTCCTTCAATACCTTGGACAGCAGATGCAGGGCCGAGGAAACCACCGTGCCGCCCGACTCGCGCGAATGGAAAAAATCATGCTCATCCACTTCCAGCGCCGAGGTATGGTGGCGTATGAAGACCAGATCGATCTTGTCATACACGCGCGTCAGGAACAGGTAGAGCAGGATGAAGAAGCGCTTGCCCATGTCTTTCTTCATTTCATCCATCGAGCCTGACACGTCCATGATGCAAAACATCACCGCCTGGCTGGTGGGCTTGGGCACCTGGATGCGATTGCTGTAACGCAGGTCTATCGGGTCGATGAAGGGAATGGCCCGCTTCCTGGATTCCAGCCGCTGAATCTGGCGTTTCAGTTCGCTACTGCCTGTCTCGTCCTTTTCTTCGTTGGCCAGGGCTTGCAGTTCATCCTCTGCTTGTTTCAGGCGTTTGTCGATCTGTCCGCCGAGTGCGATGCGCCGTCCCAGTGCGCCGCGCAGCGAGCGCACCACGTGGATGTTGGAAGGCGTGCCTGAAGTCTTGAAGCCGGCGCGTTGAGTTTTGAACTCTACCGTGCTGGTGAGACGAGTCTTCACCATGTTCGGCAGCTCAAGGTCTTCGAAGAAATAATTCAGAAATTCGTCGCGCGTGAGCTCGAAGACGAAATCATCTTCGGTGATGTCTTCACTATTGCCGGCGCCGCCCTTGCCGGAACCTCCGCCGGAAGGCGGGCGCTCAATCTCGTCGCCTTTCTGGTATTCGGTATTGCCGGGATTGACCGCTTCCCAGACGCCGCCATGCGCATGGCCGAATGTCGGCTCTTCCACATCCTTGGCCGGAATGGAGACTTTTTCACCGCTGGCGACATCAACAATGGAGCGCCCTTTGATAGCCTGGGCAACGGCCTTTTTTATCTGCGCCTTGTAACGCCGGAGAAAGCGTTCACGATTGACCGCAGACTTATTCTTGCTTTGCAGGCGACGATCGATAAGATAAGTCAATATGGTCTCCCATCGGTACAACTCTGGCAGGGCAATGGGGCGGCCGGAGAATTTTCTCCGGCCGGACTACCCTTGTCACGACGACTTCCGAACCCGCAGATACCATTCGCACAGCAGGCGCACCTGCTTGGCGGTATAGCCTTTTTCCATCATGCGATCAACGAACTCCTTGTGCTTGTTGGCTTCATCTGCACTGGCTTTTGCGTTGAATGAAATAACCGGCAGGAGTTCCTCGGTATTCGAAAACATTTTCTTTTCGATTACAGAGCGGAATTTCTCGTAACTGGTCCAGGCCGGATTCTTGCCGTTATTCTGCGCGCGCGCCCGCAGGACGAAGTTCACGATCTCGTTGCGGAAGTCCTTGGGGTTGGAAATGCCGGCTGGTTTTTCAATCTTTTCCAACTCGTTGTTCAGGGCGCCGCGATCGAAGCTTTCGCCGGTATCCGGGTCGCGGTATTCCTGGTCCTGGATCCAGAAATCGGCAAAGGTCACGTAGCGGTCGAAAATGTTCTGGCCATATTCGGAATAGCTTTCCAGGTAAGCCGTCTGGATTTCCTTGCCGATGAATTCCACGTAACGCTGCGCCAGGTATTCCTTGATGTAGGACAGGTAGCGCTGCTCGGTTTCCGGCGCAAACTGCTCGCGCTCGATCTGCTGCTCCAGCACATACAGCAGGTGCACCGGATTGGCCGCGACTTCGGTATTGTCGAAATTGAAGACCTTGGACAGGATCTTGAAGGCGAAGCGCGTCGACAATCCATTCATGCCTTCATCGACGCCGGCATAGTCCGCATATTCGGAGCGCGACTTGGCCTTGGGATCGGTATCCTTCAGGCTGTCTCCGTCATACACCAGCATCTTGCTGAAGATGTTGGAGTTTTCCGGCTCCACCAGGCGCGACAGCACCGCGAATTGCGCCATCATCTTCAGCGTGCCGGGAGCGCAGGGTGCTTCCGACAGAGAGGAGTTGCGCAGCAGCTTGTCGTAAATCTTGATTTCATCGGTCACGCGCAGACAGTACGGCACCTTCACGATATAGATGCGGTCGAGGAAGGCTTCGTTGTTCTTGTTGTTCTTGAAGGTCTTCCATTCGGATTCGTTCGAGTGCGCGAGGATCACGCCATCGAAGGGCATGGCGCCGAACCCTTCCGTGCCCTTGTAGTTGCCTTCCTGCGTCGCCGTCAGCAAGGGATGCAATACCTTGATCGGCGCCTTGAACATCTCGACGAATTCCAGCAAGCCCTGGTTGGCCAGGCACAGGCCGCCGGAGTAGCTGTAAGCATCCGGATCGTCCTGCGAATAATCTTCCAGCTTGCGGATATCGACCTTGCCGACCAGCGAGGAAATATCCTGGTTGTTTTCATCGCCGGGCTCGGTCTTGGCGACTGCGATCTGCTTGAGCACCGACGGGTAGCGCTTGACCACGCGAAACTTGTTGATGTCGCCGTTGAATTCATGCAGGCGTTTCACCGCCCAGGGGCTGGGAATGGTGCGTAGGTAACGGCGCGGGATGCCGTAATCTTCTTCGAGTATGGTGCCGTCTTCCTCTTCGTTGAACAGGCCCAGCGGAGATTCGTTCACTGGCGAGCCCTTGATGCAATAGAACGGCACCTGCTCCATCAGCGACTTCAGCTTTTCGGCAATCGACGATTTGCCGCCGCCTACCGGCCCCAGCAGATACAGGATTTGCTTGCGCTCTTCCAGGCCTTGCGCGGCATGGCGGAAATAGGCGACAACTTGCTCGATCACTTCTTCCGTACCGTAGAACTCGCGGAAGGCAGGATAGATCTTGATGACCTTGTTGGAAAAGAGACGGGAGAGGCGGGGGTCGTGCCGGGTGTCGACCAGTTCAGGCTCGCCGATGGCGGCAAGCATTCTTTCGGAAGCAGTTGCATAAGCGAGATGATCCCGCTTGCAGATTTCCAGATATTCCTGCAAAGAATATTCCTCTTCGCGGGTACGTTCATATCGGGCTGCGTAGTTGTCCAGAATTCTCATCGTGGCGCGTCCTTTTATGAGGCATGAAGCAGCGGGTGGTCGCTGGAAATATTCTTACACCTTCGTTTAATCATACGCATACTTCAAGGCAGACCGCTAGTCCATTTTTGAAGTGATTGCGATAAATTTTCTTTAGCGCAAATTGAATGCCATGGAATGAAAAACTTATGCGACTATGGAGGTCGCAATAGCATCAGAAAAAATTCAAACGTAAGCGATATACGCGAAAGGCAACAATGTTTTTGTCTTTCGCCGCCATGAAAACCTTACCTCATTTGACCGTCGCCGGGGTTATTCAATGCTGACGATTTGATGATGCGCGCATGGCACCGGAAGCGGACATAAAAAAAGCGGGTGGGTACCCGCTTTTTTGTTGCGATTGCATGCATCGTTTTTTAGATGCCGTGTTGATCAATTGCCTAATAATCCTTTGAAGCGGTCTTTCAATTGATCCTTCAATTCTTCCCTGGCCTGGTCTTTTTGCGCGTCCACCTCTTCCTTGGCGCGAGCCCGCAACGCATCTTTTTTCTCTTCCAGTTGTTCACGCGCCTTCTCGCTGACCAGGCTCTTGGCATCGATATTCCATGCAATCGCCGTAAATGGACCCGTGAGCCTGACGGGTATGGTCAAGCCTTTCAAGGCCTCCAGGTCGGCGCCATCCTGCCCCTTCAGCGTTGAAACCACGCTGGCTTTGACCAGGTAATCCAACTTCTCCTCGACCAGGTTGACCGTGCCATTGCCATTCATGCGCAGCAGCGGCGACTTGGCGCCCAGATCATCATTGCGCAAAACGCCATTGGTGATGGTGAAGCTTCCTTTCAGCTCGCTGAAGTCGGTGCGCTCATCGGTATTGCTGACGCCGGTCTGGGCCGTTGCATTGCCGGTCAGCGATTGCAGGGTGGCCTTGGCATTGCGCACCGTGCGGGCGATGTTGACGCCGCGTATCGAGCCGTCGCGCAACTCGATCTGTCCCGTTCCATTGAGCGCCTGCTTCAACTGCGACACCGTGGCGCCTTGTGCAGTTAGGTTGAGCAGCACATTGCCCTTGCCCTCGATAGGGGCATCCTGGTCCATGGCGTCCTTGAGCAAGGGGCCAAGGTTGATGCCATTCAAGCGCTGCACCACTGAAAAACGAGCCGGGTTGGTTGCGCTTGCCGTAATCGATCCCGACATCGAGCCGCCATACAGGCGCGCTTCCAGCGGCGAGATCTCTGCCTTGCCGTTCGCCACCCTTACATCGACCCGCACATTGGAAGCGCTGATATTGGCAGCCTTCAACGCACCGATACGAATGCTGCCATTGGCTTTTATGTCGTTCAGGGCTGACAGGTCAATGGGCTCTTCCGGCGCTTCCTTGCCCTGCTTGGGCGCAGGCGCCGAGGCGGTTTGCGCTTGCGAAGCCAGATAACGATCTACATCAAGCTTGTCGATGACGGCATCGAATTGATAAGCCGATTCGGCAAAGCCGGTCAGTCCCGCTTTCAGGTCAAACTGGCTTTGGTCCAGCTTGCCTTTAAAAGCAAGCGTCACATTCTCACGCTGCAGGTTTGCGCTGGCACTGCCGTTGGCAGTGGTCTTCATCTGGCCGCCGCCTGGATTGGGCAAGGTGAAATCCGCCGCAATTTTCATCAGGTCGATGATCTGCGTTTGCATGTTTGCGGAGAGCTGCGTAGTCATTGTGCCTTGTATGGCATCGGCGCCTCGCTTGCCTTCCAGCGTCAGTTGCAATTGCGGCGAGGCGAACAATTGTTGCTCAAGGTTGCCGGTGAGGGAGCCGGTGAGCGTCGCCTTGGCATCGAGTTCCGCTTGCTTGATCGTGGCTTCCAGCACCATGGAAGGCAGGGTGAAGGCCTGGGACGAGCCCTCAAATGCCGGCGCCGTAAAATTCACCACGATGTTTTGGGTGCCCTCATTGAGCTGTGCTTTTGCCTGCAAGCCGCCAGCCCGTATCTGCTCATCGCGCAGCGTCAGTTCGGGCGATGAAAGCTGGGCTTGTATCGCGCGCGCGCCCTGCTTGCCGTTGGCATTCACTTCCACGTTATTCAGCAGGAAATGAGAAGGAGCGATATCCACATTGCCGGCAACCTTGATTGCCAGGTCGGTCCAGTCGGCATAGGCGCCGTTTATGCTGATATCCAGTTTTTTTGCAGCGTATTCCTGTTTGTCGCGATCGAAAAAGATTTCACTTTGCAGCGATACATCGGCCGCAATCTGCGGATTGTCGCCTTTCAGGTGCGTGGAAAAGGAAATCTGGCTTGGCACGCCATCGGCCAGCCGGCCTGTTTCCAGTTGCAGCTTGGAGGCTTGCAGATTTCGTTTTTCCAGCTGGTCATCGAGTTCCAGGTTGGCGTTGGTAATGCGTATGCCATCCACGGAAAAATCCATCTGCTCATTTTGCGTGTCTTGTTTTGCTTCTTCCGGCTCATCTTCCTTGGCCAGCAAGTCATCGATATTGGTGCTGCCGTCGGCAGCGCGTTGCAGGCGAGCGGTCAGGCCGTCGAGCAGGATATGGTCAACCACGACCCGGCCGGAGAACAGCGGCAGCAATTCGACTGACAGCTTGGCTTGCTCTATGGAGGCAAATACTTCGGAGCTATTGCGTTCGGAAAGACTGGTTTGTCCCAGTTGCACGCCCAGGCGCGGGAAGAACGACAATTCCAGGTTGCCGGGAATGGAAAGCGTGCGCTGCTTCTTTTCCTTGACCAGGTCAACCAACATCGGTTTGTAATCATTCGGATCAAAGACTGCGGCAATGATGACTGCACCGATCAGCGGAACAGCCACCGCGATGCCCAGGATGGTCAGTAGGATTTTTGTCGGTTTGCGCATGGCGTCGATGGAAAGATAGAGTAAAGCGATAAAAGAGAACTGCAAAACCTGCCTGTCTTTGCCAGATGAAGCCCGGCAGCAGGTCGACTGATTTCTGTCGCGTCTTAGGCTAATTCGATGTTAACCGTCGAATGTATATCGTTCAAGGCGGTACAATGACGCCCGGTAACAAAGTGTATCGCACGCAAGCAGGACTTTCGCAAGCAAGCTGGCGGTCAAAAGCACAATCCGGAAACGGCTTTTTCTGCGTTGCATCCACTTTCTGCCATGACCCTTACAAGCATGCTTCAGGCCACTGGCCATGATGTGATAACTATACGCGATGAAAAAAGATCAGACAGCTTCAGTGGTTTCCAAAGAGCAGAAACCGCCTTTCGCAGTTCGCAACTCCAAGATTCATGGCCGCGGCGTATTCGCCACTCGCAAGATCGAGCCTGAAACTCAGCTGATTGAATACGCCGGCGAACGCATCAGCTCGCGCGAAGCCGTCAAGCGTAGCGGCGCGGATCCGGAAAATCCGTTTCATACTTTTTTCTTCAGTCTGGAGAGCGGCAAGATCATCGATGGCGCTGACAATGGCAATGATGCACGCTGGATCAATCATGGCTGCGAACCAAATTGTGAAGCACGCGAAGAAAAGGGCCGGGTCTATATTTATGCGATACGGGAAATCCGGCGCGGCGAAGAACTTTGCTACGACTACCGGCTGCATCTCGATGAACGCCATACTCCCAAGTTGAAGCGCGCTTATGGCTGCCGTTGCGGCGCTGCCAATTGCCGCGAAACCATGCTGGCCCGCAAGCGTTAAAGCTTTCTTTCAACATACAGCCGTGAAGTGCGTCATGTAATCCGGTTGCAGTGGATAAACAGGAAGTCATTGGGCGAGAAGGGAGATATACCTCGGCTATCTGCAATGACATTCATTTTCGTGATGATTGGTATCCGATAATAAAATTGGAGTAATAACTGAGCGAGACCTATACTTGCACCTGTCTCCTCTATATCTTCTCCTTTGGTATGGATTCCAGCCCGCCTTCCCAGGCGGGCTTTTTTTTGCCTGTTTTGCCTGCCTTGCCTGTTTGGACCACTCGCGGAAAAAATGCCGGAAGCAGGAGAGCGAGAGGTGAGCAAGGATGGGCTTGCACGGGCCATACCCGTGCAGGCGATACGCTCAGCCTTTCTGCGCCAGCGACAGGAATTCCGTTCTCAAAGCCAGGTTTGTGCGCAAGTCGCCCAGCAGGGCGGACGTGATGGTTTCCTCGCCCGGCGTGCGTATGCCGCGGCTTTCCATGCACAGGTGGCGGCATTTCACCAGCACGCCGACAGCCGCCGGTTCCAGGTGCGTCATCAGGGCGTCGGCGATCTGTATCGTCAGCCTTTCCTGCACCTGCAGGCGCTTGGCGAAACAATCCACCAGCCGGGTCAGCTTGGATAGGCCCACGATCTTCCCTTGCGGCAGATAGCCGATAGTGGCGCTGCCGAAGAAAGGAGCGAGGTGGTGTTCGCAATGACTGTAGACCGGGATATTGCGAACCAGGATCAATTCACTGTATTGTTCGGCGCCATCCTCGAATACTTTCAGCACTTCGGCCGGATTTTGCTGATAACCGGACGTCCAGTGTTTCCAGGCTTTGGCAACCCGTGCCGGCGTTTCAAGCAAGCCGGGACGATCCGCATCCTCTCCTATGCTTTCAAGAAAGCGGCGCCAGTCCGGTTCAGAGAAGGGAGTTCCCGCCATGTCTGCTTATCCTTTTCAAAGACCCTCATCATCGAGAGCCACATGCGGCATGATAAGTCAGACGCGAGAAAATGGCGCGGCTGCAATGCAATATTCGCCTGTATTCCTGCTTTTCTTATTTTCTTGTTCTCTTGTTTTTATGAAGGCAGGGCGGGCAAGATGGGTTCAGTAGCGGCTGTGCGCCAGCTGGCGTGACGGCGCTGCACCGCTCTGCATCAATTGCGCCTGCTTCAGCGCGCGCAGATGCAGCATCTCTTCTCCCAGTGCCCACAGATCGAGCCGGGACTGCTTCACTTTGGGGAAAACGACGGTTTGCTCTTCCCGCATGTGGCGCTCCACGTTCTCGCCCATGACAACGACCTTGGCGTTATAGCTGGCATGGGAGGGATGCATGGTCTGCAATTCCTCGATCACATCCTTGGCGCTGTCGTGCTCGGATTCAGCCTCATCCATCAGCATGTCGTCCCGCAGGATTTCCCGCACTGCCGGATAAAAAACTTCCTCTTCCAGTTCCGCATGCAGCAGCAGTTCGCTGCAGATTTCCTGCACCAGCGCTTCCTTTTCTTCCAGGGTGCAATGATCCTTGATGTGGCGGAACTCCGAGAAAAGCTGGGTCAAATGCTGATGATCGGCACACAGCAGGCTGAGAATGTCTTGTGAGCCTGCTCCTGATTTCTGTTCACGATTAGCCATGAGAACTCCTTTTGCAAGTATGAACAAGAGCCGCAGGCACCACTGCGAGCAAGTAATGCAGAGCGAGGAGGCAATAGTCGGAGCCGGCAAAGGCACCACGTGGCTACTGAGAAAAGCGTACACGCCTTTTGTTCCTGGGCCCTGCAATTAGTATCGTTGCGAAAAGCGTAGCAACGGACACGATTGTTGCCTATAGGACGTTTGAGAAATGGCGTGTAGGAAAATTAGAGGAAAACGGGAAACTGCACGCAGCCGGAAGCGACTGGCGTACAAAAGCGCCCGCCGGCCATGAAATATAAGCGGGGAGAATAAGGCGAGGGCCTTAGTTGGGAAGGGTCGAAAACGGATCGTTGATGCCAAAGCCTGGGCGGCGGCTTGCGAGATTGGACTCGCATTCCATGACTGTGCAATGACGATACATTTGCAGCAATTTACGCTCGGCGTCAGCCTGGTCGCGACCGGCAATGACGATGCGCGACACTCTCTGACCTTCCCTGGTAACAATACAAAAAGCAAATTTCAGCACAACAGCTCCTCAACTCGATTGACTGTCAGCCCGGCGATGTTATTTTTATGTCGCGAAACCTTAGCATAAATCAAACTATGCGTGGATAAATGTCCCTTCTCTGCAACGGCGGTTTCTGTAGGTACTTACTTTGCGCTCGCCTCGCATGGGTGCAGGCTTTGTCTGCTTTTTTAGGCGGCTGGAAAAGTTGTCTCGGTTGCATCCTGTTACCGGGAACCGTTTTGCGTGGGCTGGGTCGCACGATTTGACGCAGGCGGCTGAGTTAGGGAATCGCTATCTGCGGCAGCTGATCAAAGCCATTCCAGGGGGAAGGGGAAACCTAGCGTAAAGAGGATGAAACATGAGACTGGACATTTATCGCAGGCCTGAACATGGCGGCAAATACTCGTATCTTGCAGTCCCTGAGGGAAAAATGATTCCTGATGAAGCTACCAATATAGAGTGGGAGACTACCGAGCGCGGCTGGAATTTTAATGAAGACCATCAGAGTCTGGCTGACTTTGAGATTGATGAGCCCATGGAACAGATCAGTGCGAAAGGTTATGCGATTACCAGTGTGACGAAACTCAATTCATGAACTGATCCGGCCTGAGCCGGACCTTATATCGTGGAAGGAGGCCGCTTCAGCAGGAGGCGGCCTTTTCTTTTGGAAGCGTTATTTCTTCAGGGCGCCTGTTGCTTGAATTGATGCCGGCATCATGGCGGCGATCTGGGCGCCGCTGCTTTCCGGCCCATCCTATCTCATTAATTAATGCCATCCTTGTCTCGCAGCCGGAATTCCTTTCCAGCGTGACGCCAGGCGCGCCCGGCTTCGTTTGACGCAGCAAGGCGACTTGGGTATTCTTACGTCATTGCGCCGATTTGATAATCAGCTTGCGGGCGCCAGGGTAAAGTCCCACACCAAATACGGCTAAAGCGCGCTTTCATAAAGTTCGAATTAGCCCGACAAGCGACACGCTTTCGGGCTTTTTTGTTTCCGGAACCCGCCTCAAGTCCGGCAAACTTAACCATTACAACAATATGAATTCTGTCGGGATCGTCACGCCCCAAACCATGCATTTCCCCGAGCCGCTGCCCTTGCAAGGCGGCGCCTCCATCGCCGATTACACGCTGGTGTATGAAACCTATGGCGAACTGAATGCAGACCGCTCGAACGCGGTGCTGGTTTGCCATGCGCTGAATGCCTCGCATCATGTGGCCGGCATTTATCCCGGCAAGGATGGCAAGAAGGATGAAGCAGGCTGGTGGGATAGCATGGTCGGCCCCGGCAAGCCGCTCGATACCGACAAGTTCTTTGTCATCGGAGTCAATAACCTCGGTTCCTGTTTCGGCTCCACCGGCCCCATGCATGCCAATCCGGCAACTGGCAAGCCTTACGGCGCAGCCTTTCCCGTCGTGACCGTGGAAGACTGGGTCAATGCGCAGGCACGCCTGGCCGACGCACTGGGCATACGCCAGTTCGCGGCCGTGATGGGCGGCTCGCTGGGCGGCATGCAGGCGCTGGCCTGGAGCATGATGTATCCGGACCGCCTGCGCCATTGCCTGGTGATTGCCTCCACGCCCAAGCTCTCGGCGCAGAATATCGCGTTCAACGATGTCGCGCGCCAGGCCATCCTGACCGATCCCGATTATCACGGCGGCGATTTCTATGCGCATGGCGTGGTGCCGAAACGCGGCTTGCGCGTGGCGCGCATGATTGGCCACATCACGTATTTATCCGATGACGTGATGGCCGAGAAATTCGGCCGCGGGCTGCGCAATGGCGGCTACCAGTTCGGCTACGGTGTCGATTTCGAAATCGAATCCTACCTGCGCTACCAGGGCGACAAGTTCTCCGAATACTTCGATGCCAATACCTATCTGCTGATCACCAAGGCGCTGGATTACTTCGATCCGGCGCGCGCCCACGATGGCGACCTGACCCGCACGCTCGCCGCCACGCAGGCCGAATTCCTGGTCGTGTCCTTCACCACCGACTGGCGCTTTGCGCCGTCGTGCAGCCGCGAGATCGTGCAGGCGCTGGTGAATAATCAGCGCAAGGTCAGCTACGCAGAAATCGATGCGCCACATGGGCACGATGCTTTCCTGCTGGAGGATGTCCGCTATCACAGCACGGTGCGCGCCTACTATGGCAACGTGTGGAAGGAAATCGAGACTGCTTCGTACAAGGAAAAGGTGGGCGCATGAATTACCATGAACTGGACCAGGTACGTGCCGACCTAGCTTTCATTTCGCGCTGGGTGCCCGAGGGTTCGCGCGTGCTGGACCTGGGCTGCGGCGACGGCTTGATGATGAGCCATCTGCAGGCGCAAAAGCATTGCGCCGGTTATGGCGTGGAAATCGACGACCGCGCCATTCCGCTGTGCGTGGAGCGCGGCGTGGCGGTGATTCAGCAAGACCTGGAAATCGGCCTAACCATGTTCGCCGACAATGCCTTCGATGTAGTGCTGTGCCTGTCTTCGCTGCAGATGATGAAGAACGTGGAAGGCATCCTGACCGACATTGCCCGCGTCGGCCGCGAAGCGATAGTCTCCTTCCCCAACTTTGCCTTCTGGCCGCATCGCGTCGCCCTGTTGAGCGGGCACATGCCGGTGTCGAAGAGCCTGCCCTATCAATGGCACGACACGCCCAACCTGCGTTGCGCAACCATCAAGGACTTTACCCAGCTGGCCAACGATGTCGGGTTGGAAGTGCTGGAATGCGTGGCGCTCGATGAAGGCAAGCCCGTCAACTTCCTGCCCAACCTGCGCGGCAGCTTGGCGGTGTTTCGTTTGCGTCAGCGCACCTCTGTCTAGATGCCACTGCAGGTCAAAATAACAAGTATCAAACCAGCGGCATTTCCGGCATCATGTGTGGCTTGCGCCGTCACGGCGCAGCGCGACCAACCATGATCAAAGTGAAGCCGGCGCCAAGCATCGACTATGCGCAATGCATGTACCGGCTATTCTGGAATAGCTAGATGAGCAAGAATGCAAGCGGTGCCAAGCGCGGATCGAGAATAAGAGATGCATTCCTGCAGCCTTCCGCCTGGACCATGTTCTTCCTCGGCTTCGCCTCCGGTCTACCCTTCCTGCTGGTCGCCGGCACGCTCGCTTACTGGCTGCGCGAAAACGGCATCACGCTGAAGGACATCACCATGATCGCCAGCGCGGGCATAGCGTACTCCTTCAAGTTTCTGTGGGCGCCGCTGGTGGATCGTTTGCGCCTGCCGCTGCTCGGTCATCTCGGCCAGCGCCGCAGCTGGATACTCCTGATGCAGGGCCTGGTGATGATCGGCCTGCTTTTCATGGCATCGGTCACGCCCGAGCAGCTTCCGCTGTTTGTCGGGCTGACCCTGCTGGTTGCCTTCGCCGGCGCCACGCTCGATATCGCGGTCGATGCCTATCGCATCGAAATCGCGCCGATCGACGCGCAAGGCGCGCTGGTGGCCACTTACTCGCTCGGTTATCGCATGGCGCTGATTGCCAGCGGCGCGCTGGCGCTAGTGTTGGCCGATCACACCATCTGGCCGAATGTTTATCGCGCGATGGCAGCCTGCATGCTGATTCCGCTGGCCGCCACCTTGCTCGCGCGCGAGCCGGAAGTGTTGCGCATCAAGGCGCAGAACTGGGCCCAAGGCTTGCGCGAAGGCGTGGTCGAACCCTTCGCGGATTTCTTTCGCCGCTTCGGTGGTCGCGTCGGCTTGCTGATCCTGTTGTTTATTTTGCTGTTCAAGGTGTCGGACCAGGCACTGGTCGGCGGCATCATGGGGCCTTTTTACCTGGATCAGGGCTTCAGCAAAACCGAGATTGCTGCGGTATCCAAGGTCTACGGTATCTGGATCGGCATCGCGGGCGCCTTCCTGGGCGGTATCGCCGTGGTGCGCTGGGGCGTGGAAAAAGCGCTGCTGATCGGCATCGTGCTGGGCGCCATCAGCAACCTGCTTTACCTGTGGCTGATCGGCGCCGATGGCGATGTCGCCAAACTCACGCTGGTGATTTCGGGAGAGAACCTGGCACAGGGCATGCTGGGTACCACGGCAGTGGCGTATCTGTCCGCGCTGGTGAATCAGCGCTACACGGCAACGCAATATGCGTTGTTCAGTTCCCTGATAACGCTGCCTGGCAAGGTGCTGGGATTTTATTCGGGACGCATCGTGGAAGCAGTCGGGTATGCGCCCTATTTCTGGATCACCGCGCTGGCCATCGTGCCGGCCGTCATCCTGTTCTTCTGGCTGCAGCCGCGGGTCAAGCTGGATACGCAGGCGGCTCAGGCTGAAGAGGAGTCGTGACTCCGTTGTTCACGGCGTAGCCGAATTCTGGCCTGACGCGTTCAGGCAGATGCCGCCTGAGTGACTGCCCGATTGCCTGCGGCTGTAATCATGCTTCGCTCGTACTGGCTTTGCGGCTTTTCTCACCATACATTTTTTCATCGGCGTATTTCAGTAACTCTTCTGCCTCGCTGCCATGTTCGGGATAGAGTGCGACACCGACGCTTGCTCCCGTACGCAGAGTCAGATCGCCCAGTGCGACCGGCTGCCGCAGCATGTGCCTGAGCTTGTCTGCAACAGTCCACGCCGCTTCCTGTACTTCCACATCTTCCAGCAGCACGACGAACTCATCTCCGCCCAGCCTGGCTACCGTATCCTCTTCGCGCAGGTACTGCTTCAGCCGCAGCGCAACTTCCTGCAACAAGAAATCGCCGGCATCATGGCCAAACGAGTCATTCACCTGTTTGAAGTTGTCGATATCGATGAACAGCACCGCCAGGCGCGCCGCCTTGCGCTTGCAGCGTGAAAGCGCCGATTTCATGCGGTCCTGGAACAGGCGGCGGTTCGGCAAACCGGTCAGTTCATCGTGCCGCGCCGAACGCAGCAGCTCGTCGCTGATCTGCCGGCGTTTAATGGCAAGGGCCACTTGTGCCGCGACGAAGTGCAGCAACTCTTTCTCTTGATCGGAATAGGCCGTGCCCGGATGGCTTTTAAGCGTCACCGCGCCGACGGCCTCTTGCTGCACGATGAGCGGCATCGTCAGCCAGGTCGCCGGAGCGTCGGAAGCAAGGGCGTCACCGCATGGCAGGGCAAGTCCGGCGGGCAGGATCATGGGCTGCCTGCTGCGAATCACTTCGGCGCAATGCTGAAGGCTAAGCGACTCCTGCTCTGCCGCACTGTCGAAGCCGCGCCGGTAGGAAGGCGCAAGTTCCCTGCTGCGGGCGTCGCAGACGGCAAACGCCAATCCTGCCACCGGCACCAGTTCGGCAATGATGCTGTCGATTTCCAGGAACAGGGCGGCAAGATCGGTGGCATTGTGGGTGGCTTCGGAGACGGCATAGGTGGCGGCCTGCATCTGCCGGGCGTGCTTGAGTTCGGTAATGTCCCGCGCGACGCCTATCCGTAGCTGGTCCTGCTCCGACCAGCGGGCGGACCACATCAGATGCACCAGGCTGCCGTCTTTCCGGATATAACGGTTTTCGAAACCGATGCGCGCCTGGCCGGCGACCACTTTTCCTGCTTCTTCCAGGGTTCTCGCGCGGTCTTCCGGCACGACGAAATCGATCATCGATCGTCCCGCCATCTCGTTTTGGGCATATCCAAAGATGCGTTCGCACGCTGCGCTGACATAAACGATCTGGCCGTGAACATCGACCAGCAAGACGGCGTCCAGCAGGAGGTCGGTGAAGGGAGGAAGCGAGCCAGGATTTTCCATGGCAGCATACTACCGGGGATTCGGCGGCATTGCTTTATTGTTGACAGCAAGCGAGCACAGCGGCTCGCGTTCACCGCTAAAGTGCGTCCGTTACCGCCTGCAGAAACTGCCGGGTGCGATCCTGCTGCGGCGCGCCGAATAACTGCGCTGGCGGCCCTTGCTCCACGATGCTGCCTTGCGAGAAAAAGCAGACCCTGTCGGCGAACTCTTTGGCAAAACCCATCTGATGCGTGACCATCAGCATGGTCAGCCGCTGCTCTTCGCCCAGCCTGCGGATCACATTCAGCACTTCGCCGCACAGCTCCGGATCGAGAGCGGAAGTCACTTCGTCGAACAGCATGACCTTGGGCCGCATCGCCAGCGCACGGGCAATTGCAACGCGCTGCTGCTGGCCGCCTGACAGCTGGGACGGGTAATGATCCAGCTTGTCGGCGAGCCCTACCAGGTCCAGCAACTCGCGTGCGCGCGCTTCGGCTTCCTGGCGCGACAGGCCCGCTGTCTTCATGGGCGCGATCATCGTGTTCTGCAGTGCGCTCATGTGCGGGAACAGGTTGAAGTTCTGGAACACCATGCCGATCTGGCTGCGCGCACGGCGCTTGTAAGCATCGGAAGCCGGTGCCAGACTACCGTTGCGCAGCATATGCGTGATCGGTTCGCCATCGACTTCGATCACGCCGTCATCGATGGCTTCCAGCATCATCAGGACGCGCAAGAGCGTGGATTTGCCGGAACCGCTGGGGCCGATGATGGCAACTTTCTCGCCTGCTTCGACATCGAGGTCGAGGTGATCCAGTACGGTCAGTTCACCGTAACGTTTGCTGACATCGCGAAAGCGAACCATGGGCTTGCTCATTCGGTCTCCTTTAGCGTGGCAGGCGCAGCCGGTTTTCCATGCGGCGCACCAGCCATGCGGCGCACAGGCTGACGAGCAGGAAAAACAGGCCGGCCATCGTGATGGGCTCTATGTAGCGGAAGGTTTGCGAGCCGATATTCTTCGCCTGCAGCATCAGTTCCACCACGGTGATGGCCGACAGCACCGGCGTATCCTTGAACATTGCAATCAGGTAGTTGCCCAGCGCCGGCATGATGGGGCGGATGGCTTGCGGCAGGATGATGTTGCGATAGGCATGCCAAGGCCCCAGGTTGAGGGCCGTGGCCGCCTCCCATTGCCCGCGCGGCACGGCATCCAGCCCGGCGCGGTAAACCTCGGCCACGTAACAGGCATAGTGCAGCGAAAGGCCGACAATGCCGGTGACAAGCGCGGACATGACCAGGCCAAACTCGGGCAATACATAGAACAGGAAATACAGCTGGATCAGCAGCGGCGTGCTGCGGATGAACTCGATGAAAAAGGCGGCAGGCCAGGATGCCAGCTTCGCGCGACTGCGACGCATCAGGGCCAGGACCAGCCCCGCTACCAAGGCAATCGCAAATCCGGCGAGCGTGATGCCGAGGGTATGCAGCGAGACGCGCAGGAGTTGGGGCAGGATCTGCCAGGCGAACTGCCAGTCGAACAGGCTTTCCTGCATCATAGCCTCCCGGCGCTGCGCCCACGGCTGAGTCGCCGTTCGAGCAGCCGCATGGAGAAGCTGATGGCTTGCGCCAGCAGGAAATAGATGGCCAGCGCCAGCAGGAAAATTTCCGTGCTGCGGAAGGTCGATTGCACCAGCTGGTCTGCGCGGAATGTCAGGTCGGCCAGCGTGATCAGCGATACCAGCGACGTGCCTTTCAGCAGTTCGATCAGCAAATTGGTAAAAGGCGGAATCGCATTGACCAGCGCCTGCGGCAGCACGATGGAAAAGAAGCGGTGCATCGGCGGCAGGTTCAGCGCTATCGCCGCTTCGATCTGCCCGCGCGGCACGGAACTGAAGGCGCCGCGCATGACTTCCGCGCCATAAGCGCCGATGTTCAGGCCCAGTCCCAGCACGGCTACCGTGTAAGGCGTCATGGTGAGATTGAAGGGCGGCAGCGGCAGCACGAAGAACAGCCAGAACAGCTGCACCAGCAATGAGGTGCCGCGGAAGATTTCAATATAGCCGTTCGCCAGCCATCGCAGCGGCCGCCAGGGCGACAGTTTTGCCAGTGCCGCGGTCAGCGTCATCACGGCAGCCAGCAACGCCGCCATCACGGTGATCTTGATGGTGACGAGTGTGCCTTCCAGCAGTAGCGGCAGCAGTTCGCTCATTCGGCTTCAGGGTCGATGGAAAAGGCGTCTGTCCTTGTCATTGCCCGACGATCAGTTCTTCGGCGGTCTTGTCCGGGAGATTGGCTTCATCGAAGCCGAAGGGTTCCACCGTCTTCAGATGCGCTTCCGTTCCTATCCATTCCTTCAGCACGGCATTGATGGCATCGCGCAAATCGGTATCGTCCTTGCGGAACGCCAGTGCGCCATAACCGACACTGGCCGGCCCGCCATCGAAATCGGCAATCACTTCCACATTCTTGCCGCCCTTGTCGGCCAGCTCGCGCGCAGTCAGCAAGGTGGCGGCCGCCGCATCGGCTCGGCGCGTGCGCACCGCCTGCAGTTGCGCGATGACTGTCGGCACTTGCAGGATCTGGCTTTCCGGCACGCCGGCTTCGCGCGCAGCACGATACTGGACGGTGCCTGCCATCACTGCCAGCCTGGCATCCGGGTTACTGATGAAGTCCTCATAGCGCTGCAGTTTTTTCGGATTGCCCTTGGATACCAGCAATCCATCGCCCAGCTTGTAATGCGGATCGGTAAACAAAACCTGCTGGCCGCGTTCCGGTGTTACGTACATGCCGGCGGCAATCACGTCGTAGCGTCCTGCCATCAGGCCGGGAATCAATCCACCCCATTCGGTCAGCACGGCCTGCACTTTGCGGACGCCCATTTGTTCCATCACCGCCTTGATGATTGCCGGCGATTCGCCGGTTACGCTGCCATCGGTTTCGCTGTAGGCAAACGGTTTTTCATTCGCATACCCGATGCGGATTTCACCGGTGCGCTGGATGCGTTCCAGCGTGGTTTCCGCATGCGCCTGCAGCGGTGCGATGAAGGACACACAGCCCAGCAATGTCGCCGTAATCAGGCTGCGGATATGCGTAACAAACGGTTTTCTGACAGTAAGGATGGCGGGCATGATGCGTGTCCTGGTGAGGGAAATAGTCTTGTGCAAGGTCGGAGCCGGGTTGCCAATGACGAGCATTTCGATGCTGCTTGCGAGGAGGGCGGGGCGAGTTTTTTCAGCGGATTCGGCAAACGCAGGAGAAGGTCTCCTCCTGCGTTTGCCTTCCTTGCTAGGCAATGGCAAGCGCTTGCGGCTCCAGCGCGCCGATGCCTTCGCGCGCGGCGACAAATTCCGGCCGCGGCGCCAGGTCGCCCTTGGGATCGCCCAACTGGTTTTCCAGGCTGTTATAGACAAAGAACACATTGCTGCGCGGCGTAGGCGTGATGTTGCTGTTGGAGCCGTGCATGGTATTGCAATCGAAGAACACCACGGAGCCCGCCTTGCCGGTGCAGGATACGATGCCGCCCATGTCGGCCAGGTGGCGCAGCAGCACTTCATCGGGCGTGCCGACTTCCTGCTTCTTCAATGATTTCTTGTAGTTCTCGTCCGGCGTCTCGCCCACGCAAGCGATGAAGTGGCGATGCGAACCGGGCATCACCATCAGCGGGCCATTCTTGTCGTCATTGTCGGTCAGCAGAATGGAGCAGGAGATCGCGCGCATGGTGGGCATGCCGTCTTCGCTGTGCCAGGTTTCGAAATCCGAGTGCCAGTAGAATTCCTTACCCTTGAAGCCCGGCTTGTAATTGATGCGCGACTGGTGGATATAAACTTCGCTGCCCAGGATTTCACGCGCCACGTTCAATACGCGCGGATCGCGCACCAGATTGGCGAATATCTCGTTCAGCCTGTGTACATTGAAGATGGAACGCACATCGCCGCTGCCCGGCTCGGCAATCACTTCCTTGCGGCCCTGGTTGGTAAAGGCTTCGCGCATGGACTGCATCTCGTTGTAGAGAAAAGTCACTTCTTCCTGCGAAAACAGCGCGGGTATCTGCAGAAAGCCATTGTCGCGATAACTGTGGCGCTGCTCCTCGGTCAGGGCGATCGGCCCTTCACCGATGGGGCGCGCATAGATCACCGGTTCATTGCGTGAAATGATGGCAGGCTCGGCGAGTACGCGCGTGCGATAAGGGGCGGGGGATAGCATAAAGTCTGTCTCCTTTTTATTCGACCGTGGCGGGCGGCGGATAAACGCCTTCCGCGTCATGGACTTCCTGCCCGGTCAGCGCAGGATTGAAGGTGCACACCAGCCGCATGTCGGTATGCGGATCAGCGCGCAGCCAGTGACGGTCATGCTTGTTGAGTGCGTAGATCGTGCCGGGTTCGATGCGGAATTTTTCTCCGGATGGAATCAGTTCGACTTCGCCGCTGCCTTCCACGCAATAGACGGCTTCCAGGTGGTGCTTGTACCAGATATGGGTTTCGGTGCCGGCGAAGATGGTGGTTTCATGCATGGAGAAGCCCATGCCGTCGCCCGCCAGCAGCAGGCGGCGGCTGGCCCAGGTCTCGGTCTTTACATCGCGCTCGGTATTAAGAATGTCTTGCAGGCGTCGTACTATCATGCCGTCACCTCGCGCTTGGCGACTGTCTGGCTCACGCTGTCGGCAATCGCCTGTTCGAGGATGTCCAGGCCGGCCAGCAATTTTTCCTGCTCGATGGTCAGCGGCATCAGCAGCTTGACCACTTCATCGTATCCACCCGAGGTTTCAATGATCAGGCCATTCTGGAAGGCGAGCTTGGTGACCTGGTCGGCCAGTTCGTTATCCCGGAATGCCAGACCCTGCATCATGCCGCGACCGCGACGCGTCATGTGGGCCTCGGGGTAGTTCTTGACCAGATTGTCCAGGTGCTGCGCGATGATCTGCGACTTCTTGTTGATGGAAACCTGGAAGGCGCCGTCGCTCCAGTAATGGTTCAGTGCCGCAGTCGCCGTGACGAAAGCCATGTTGTTGCCGCGGAAGGTGCCGTTGTGCTGGCCCGGCTTCCATACATCGTGTTCCGGTTTCATCAGCAGTACGGCCATCGGCAGGCCATAGCCGGACAGCGATTTGGACAGCGTGACGATGTCCGGATAAACACCGGCCGGCTCGAAGCTGAAGAAACTGCCGGTGCGTCCGCAGCCGGCCTGGATGTCGTCAACGATCAGCAGAATGCCGTTGCGGCGGCACAGCTGTTCCAGCTTCTTGAGCCAGTTCATGCCGGCCACATTCAATCCGCCTTCGCCTTGCACGCATTCCACGATGACTGCCGCCGGATGATCCACGCCGCTGCTCGGATCGACGATCAGCTTTTCCAGCATGGCGATGGTATCGACTTCCATGCCGAAGTAGCCGGAGTAAGGAGCGTGATAGACATTGGAAAGCGGCACGCCGGAGGAATCGCGGAACTTGCGGTTGCCGGTCAGTGCCAGTGCGCCCAGCGTCACGCCATGAAAGCCGTTGGTGAAGGAAATGATGTTCTCGCGGCCAGTCACCTTACGTGCCAGCTTGATGGCCGCTTCCACCGCATTGGTGCCGGTGGGGCCGGTGAACTGCATCTTGTACTGCAGCTTGCGCGGTTTCAGGATGCGCGATTCGAAGGTTTCCAGAAATTGCTTCTTGGCGCAGGTCGCCATGTCGAGGCCGTGCACGATGCCGTCATTGGCAACGTAGTCCAGCAAGGCTTCCTTCATGAGCGGATTGTTGTGGCCGTAGTTCAGGCTGCCGGCGCCGGCAAAGAAGTCGATGTACTGATTGCCTCGTTCATCGGTGAGTACCGCATTTTTGGCTTTGGCAAAGACGGTTGGGAAAGAACGGATGTAGCCGCGAACCTCCGATTCCAGTCGGTCAAATGTGCGCATGGTTTTCTCCTTTTGTTTTGCAGACATTGCTGCATGAATGAGTGACAGCGGATGGGACTGGAAATCTAGGAAGTCCAGGGGCCGATCCGGTACAGATGCTCTTCTTCGTGTGTGCTGCAGCCAAAATCACGGGCGGCAAACAGCGTGGTGGTTGTGATGCCGGCGTCGTGGCGGCCGGCAAATTGAATGAACAGATTGCGTGAAGCCTGGTTGCTCGGGCTGATGGTGGCTTCCATCCAGCGCAGGCCACGCGGTTTCACGCAACGCGTCAGCAGGTGTTCCAGCATGCGGCTGGCCAGCTTGCGACCCCGCATGCTTTCTGCAACGGCAACCTGCCAGACAAACAGGGTATCGGGGTGAGTGGGGGGAATGTAGGCAGTGACGGCGCCGACGATAGCGCCTTCCTGCTCGACAATGACGCTGGTCTCGGCGAAATGTTCGCACACCAGCAGATAGGCATATCTTGAATTCAGATCCAGTGGCGGACTGGCCGCTATCAGATCGTGAAGCACCGCGCCATCGCGCCGCTCCGGTTGCCGAAAGGAGAGACTTCCTGTGGAAGGCTCTTCAGGCTGTCGTGCATTCATGTTTCCTCCTTGCAGATCGAACATGCGCACGGCCCTAAGACCGCAAGCAAATATCCGTAGAGGAAACCAAAAATCAGAGAACGGCGTCAGGCACCTGCACTTCAAGCAAAGTCGCGAACTGTTCCAGCGCCACCACCAAGGTATGCTGGTCATTTTCCGGCAGAGCGGCGAGGGCGCTGGCAAAGCCTTCCGGCAGAACCGAGGGCGCTTTATCGACGAGTGCCTGACCTTCTGGCGTGACTGCAACAAAGACGTTGCGACGATCGCGGGTGTCCCGCTCACGACGGACCAGCTTTTTTTCTTCAAGCCGGTCGACAATGCCGACCACCGTGCTGGGACTGAGATGGATGGATCGCCCTATGGACTTCACAGTGCTCGGTCCGAGTTGGGCAATTGCCATCAATGCCACCAGCTGGGGTGAAGTGATGTTGTGTTTTGCAGTCAGGCGCTTGGAATGGTGCTCCACGCATTGCGCAATCCGGCGCACGCTTTGAAGTATCCGTATCGAATCATTGACTGCTACTAACTTGTCGGCGTCATTCATGGCCGCCAGTGTAGCGGTAACTCGGATACTTGTCGCGCTTGCCAGAGGCGTTTCCTTTTGCTTTCTCTTTTCCTGGCTTCCTTGTGATTTGGAGGGCAAATTATAGGTAGGTAATATATTTCATGTCAAATCATATCTATGCGATTCATTCTTATGCGAATTAATTGATGAAACGTATTTGTCGATATAAGAAAGTGTGATAAAGGCGCAATCAGGCGCCGCTTTTGCATCGTTCAAGGCAGGACAGATTCGCAAGAAATGCCTGCATCGCCCGTGCCACGGCCACTATCGCCGGCTTCTTGATCTGGCCGGGAACGGCGCTCGTGCCTGTGCGCTAGGATGGATAGCCATGGATCTTCACGCGGATCCAGCAATTTTCGCAGCGATTTCGGAGTGTGCAGATATGGTGGATGCGCTTTTGCCCGACACCAACTTATGGGAGCTCGCGGTGCGAGGCACGGCTGTCTATCTGCTGGTGACAATCGTCTTGCGCCTGATACCCAAGCGCCATACCGGCAACGTCTCCCCCAACGACCTGATTGCGATCATCATCGTCGGCAGTCTGGCAGCCGATGCCATCATCGGCGATATGCAGTCGCCCATCGACATACTGATCATGGTGCTGCTTTGGGATTATCTGTTTAACGTGCTGGAATACCATGTTCCGTGGTTCAGGCGTATCGCCCAGCACACGCCCACGCTGCTGATTCATAACGGCGAGCTCATCAAGAACAATCTTCGCAGTGAGATGCTGACCGAGCAGGAGCTGCTGGCCAACTTGAGAAAGCATGGCGTGACCGAGATCTCGCAAGTCAGGCAGGCCGTACTGGAGGGCGACGGTCACATCAGCGTGATCAGGAAGGATGCGGACCAGTGAAAAGGCCGGCATGCAGTCCGAGGCCGTACGGTCCCGGACTGCATTGCGATTTGTGGCGAACCGAGAAATTACAGGCTGAGATTACAGGCTGAAGTCGTACCCGATGATCAGCGGCGAATGATCGCTGAAGCGCTGCTCCTTGTACACGCTCGCTGATCTGGCCGCGCCGGCCAGTCCCGGCGTGGCGATCTGATAGTCGATGCGCCACCCGACATTGTTGGCCCAGGCCTGGCCGCGGTTGGACCACCAGGTGTAGCACTCGGCAGTGGTGTCCGGATGCAGGCAGCGATAGACATCCATCCAGCCGGCTTCACCCAGGACTTTGCTCAGCCATTCGCGCTCTTCCGGCAAAAATCCGGAATTCTTCTGGTTGCTCTTCCAGTTCTTCAAATCGATTTGCTGGTGCGCGATATTCCAGTCGCCGCAGATCACCACTTCCTGGCCGCAGGCACGCAATTCCAGCAAGTGCGGCAGGAAGGCTTCCATGAAGCGGAACTTGGCCTGCTGGCGCTCCTCGCTGGAGGAACCGGACGGGCAGTACAGGGAAATCACGGTGAGCTGGCCGAAGCTGCACTCCACGTAACGGCCTTCCGCATCGAATTCGGGGTTGCCGAAGCCGATGCGCATCGCATCGGGAGCCTGTTTCGAATACAGGCCGACGCCTGAATAACCCTTTTTCTCCGCGTAGTGAAAAGCGCCGTGGTAACCGGGCGGCGCGAGGAAATCCGGCGTCATGTCGGGCGCCTGGGCTTTCAATTCCTGCACGCAGACGAAGTCGGCATCCTCCTTGGCCATCCATTCGAAGAAGCCCTTTTTGGCGGCAGAGCGGATGCCGTTCAGATTTGCGGAAATGATCTTCATTGCTAAACACCCAAACAAAACCGCGTAAGCATACACGATCCCCTGACTTGAAATCAGGGCGGCGCTTTTTGGGCGAGGCATAAGTCTGGAGAAGGGGCCGGCTGATTTGCCGAGTCCCGCACATGCCGGCAGGCATCTGAATTGCTTATGGCATATCAAGACGCTGGCGTGGCGGGATAAAATGTGACGAGTCGGCTTTTGCTTGCCAATTTTTGTCACTTTTTTGCATACGGATCTAATTTTGAACACTTTACGTCAGCAATTCATCGAGTTTGCCGTGTCATCAGGCGTGCTGCGCTTCGGCGAGTTCGTTACCAAGGCGGGGAGAACGTCGCCCTATTTTTTCAACGCCGGCTCGTTCAATAACGGCGCAAGCCTGGGCAAGCTGTCGCGCTTTTATGCGCAGACGTTGCTGGATGCCGGCATCGAGTTCGACATGCTGTTCGGCCCGGCCTACAAGGGCATTACGCTGGCTTCGGCCACGGCGGTAGCGCTGGCGGATCAGGGGCGCAACGTGCCGTTCGCCTTCAACCGCAAGGAAGCCAAGGACCATGGCGAAGGCGGAACAGTGGTCGGCGCAGCCTTGCAGGGCCGAGTGGTGATCGTCGATGACGTGATTTCGGCCGGCACTTCGGTGCGGGAATCGGTAGAGCTGATCCGCGCCGCAGGCGCGACGCCCTGCGCGGTGCTGATTGCGCTGGACCGGATGGAGCGTTCCGGCAAGGACAATGCCTTGTCAGCCCATTCGGCTGTACAGGAAGTCAGCAACACCTATGGCATGCCGGTGCTGTCGATTGCAAACTTGGATGATTTGCTCAGTTATATCTCGGGTGCGCAGGCAGGTCAGTCACTCGCGCAGTACAAGGAAACCGTGGCGGGATACCGGCAACGCTACGGAGTCAGTTAACCCAAACTCAAAAGGTCTTTCCATGACAGGTGCTGTGAAAATGCTTCTTTGCTTGAGCCTGGCAGCACCGGTCGGCGCAATGGCGCAGATCATCCTGTGCACCGATGAGCGCGGCAAGACCTATACCGCAGATCGACTGATTCCCGAGTGCCAGGGACGCGCCATGCGAAATTACGGAAAGAACGCCACGGTGGTGCGCGAGGTCCCGGCACCGCTCACCGCGGAAGAACGCCGGCAGCAAAAACTGGCAGCCGAAAAACAGCGCGAGCAGGAAAAGGCCAGGAAAGCGCAGCAGCGCCAGGATGAGGCGCTATTGGCCGCTTATCGTCATGAAGCAGATATCGAAGCGGCCCGCGAGCGTGCAGCCACGCCGCTTTACGAAATGATCAAGTACGAAAAGATGGCCTTGAACAAGGCCCACGAGCGGCGCAGCCAGGCCGGGATGAATTTCTCTCAGGCGCAGGAACGCAATGACCCCAGCGCGGGCGAATGGCAACGCCGGGCCGATGCGGCCGAGAGTTCCGTCACTACCAGCGAATCCAAATTGAAGGATTACGAAGAGGAGCTGGCAAAATTGCGCCGCGATTACGAAGGCCGGCTCAAGCGCTATCGCGAGTTGAAAAGCGAGGAGTCGACCCTGGCCAGGCAGTAAGCAGCCCTTGCAGTCTTCCTCCCCGTTCCTGGCTTAGCCCGCCAGCTTCTGCTTCAGCAATTCCGTCAGCTGCGCCGGATTGGCCTTGCCCTTGGTGGCTTTCATGGCCTGGCCGATCAGGGCGTTGAACGCCTTTTCCTTGCCGGCCCGGTATTCCTCCACCGACTTGGCATTGGCCGCCAGCACTTCATCGACGATCTTCTCCAGTGCGCCGCTATCCGAAATCTGCTTCAGGCCCTTGGCTTCGATGATGTCGTCGGCCAGCGTGGGTTTGTCTGACGGCGCTTCCCACATGCCGGCAAACACTTCCTTGGCAATCTTGTTCGAGATGGTGCCGTCGGCGATGCGCTGCAACAGCAAGGCCAGTTGTTCTGCCTTGACCGGCGCGGCACCAATCTCCACGCCTTCGCGGTTCAGGGTCGAGGAAACGTCGCCCATCATCCAGTTGGCCGCCACCTTGGCGTGCTCCTTGCCAGCCGCGGTGACCGTGGCTTCGAAATAGGCTGCCATGTCCTTGGATTGCGTCAGCACCGAGGCATCGTATTCCGGCAGGCCATAGTCGCGCACAAAGCGCTCGCGCATCGCACCCGGCAATTCCGGCATGCCTGATTTGATGCGCTCTATCCACTCTGCCGCGATGGTCAGCGGCGGCAGGTCGGGGTCCGGGAAGTAGCGGTAATCCTGCGCATCTTCCTTGCTGCGCATGGAGCGGGTTTCCTTCCTGTCGGGATCGTACAGGCGGGTTTCCTGCACCACGCGGCCACCGTCTTCAATCAGCTCGATCTGACGACGCACTTCGTAGTTGATCGCTTCTTCCAGGAAACGGAAGGAATTCAGGTTCTTGATTTCGCAGCGGGTGCCGTATTCGGCCTGTCCGACCGGACGAACCGACACGTTGGCGTCGCAGCGGAATGAACCTTCCTGCATGTTGCCGTCGCAAATGCCCAGCCAAGTCACCAGCGCATGCAGCGCCTTCGCATAGCCGACCGCTTCGGCGGCGCTGCGCATATCGGGTTCGGTCACGATTTCCAGTAGCGGCGTACCGGCGCGGTTCAGGTCGATGCCGGTCATGCCGTGATAGTCTTCATGCAGCGATTTGCCGGCATCTTCTTCCAAATGCGCGCGAGTGAGTTGCACTGAGTGCATCTCGGGCGTGCCGTTTTTCTCGGCCAGGAAGGACAGCGTGCCGCCTTGCACCACCGGGATTTCAAACTGGCTGATCTGATAACCCTTGGGCAGATCGGGATAGAAGTAATTCTTGCGCGCGAAGATGGAGCGCGGCGCAATGGTCGCACCTGTCGCCAGCCCGAACTGGATCGCGCGCTCGACTGCGCCGCGATTCAATACCGGCAGCACGCCCGGCAGCGCCAGGTCCACCGGGCTGGCCTGAGTATTGGGCTCGGCGCCGAAGCGGGTCGAAGCGCCGCTGAAAATCTTGGACTCGGTGGTGAGCTGCACATGCGTCTCCATCCCGATCACGACTTCCCATTGCATAGTGTTCTCCAAACTCTAGTTTTTTACCCTCCCCTTCAAGGGGAAGGTTAGGGGTGCAGCGAGGGTTTCTGGCGACATGTCGCCTGCTCGCGGAACGGCCCAGGCTTGCAAGCCTGGGCGCGCCCTGCAAGGGGGGAT
>JAFAGG010000059.1 GCA_023422955.1 Pseudomonadota bacterium
TCGTAGAGGCGGAACTCATGTGCACGATGCGCAGCGCCAGCGATGCCAGCCAGCGAGTGGGGCAGCAGTAATGGCGAACATTCACGCCACTGCCGTTGTCGATCCCAAGGCTCAGATCGATGACAATGTCGAGGTGGGCGCTTATTCGATCATCGGCCCCAACGTCTCGATTGGCAGCGGCACCAAGATCGGCCCGCATGTCGTGATCCAGGGCCATACCACGATAGGCAAGGGCAATACCTTTTTTCAATTCTCGTCCATCGGCGCGGCGCCGCAGGACAAGAAGTACAAGGATGAACCCACCCGTCTGGAAATCGGCGACCGCAACACCATACGCGAATTCTGCACCTTCAATCTGGGAACGAGCCAGGATGTGGGCGTGACGCGCCTGGGCAATGACAACTGGATCATGGCCTATGTGCACCTGGCGCACGACTGCCAGGTCGGCAACAACACGATCTTCGCCAACAACGCGGCGCTGGCTGGTCATGTCCATATTGGCGACTGGGTGATACTCGGCGGTTTTTCCAATATTCACCAGTTCTGCAAGATCGGTGCACACGCGATGCTGGGCATGAGTACCAGCCTGACCCAGGACGTGCCGCCTTTCGCGCTGGTGACCGGCAATCCGGCATCGCCGCACGGCGTCAACATCGAAGGCCTGAAACGGCGCGGCTTCAGCCGTGAAGCCATCTCGGCCATCCGCGCCAGCTACAAGATGCTGTACCGCAGCGGCCTGACGCTGGAACAGGCCAAGGCCGCAATGGCCAGCGAAGAGGCCAACTTGCCTGCCGACGCCGCCCTTCACATGCGGGCTACCCGCGAATTTCTCGAACAAGCCACCCGTGGCATCGTCCGCTGAGTTGTCCATCGCGATGGTCGCCGGAGAAACCTCCGGCGATTTACTGGCGGGCCGGGTCCTGTCCGGTTTGCGTCCTCATTTGCCGCAGGCGCACCTGCACGGCATAGGCGGCAAGAGGATGGCCGAGTACGGCTTCGTCAGCCACTGGCCGATGGAAAAGCTGGCAGTGCGCGGCTTGTTCGAAGTGCTCGCGCATTACCGCGAGATCAAGGGCATACAGAATCAATTGCGCGATCGCCTGCTGGCGGAAAGGCCAGCGGTATTCGTCGGAGTGGATGCGCCGGATTTCAACCTGGGCCTGGAGCAGCAGCTCAAGCAGGCCGGCATTCCTACCGTGCATTTTGTCGGTCCCTCGATCTGGGCCTGGCGCGGCGAGCGCATCAAGAAGATCGAGCAATCGGTGTCGCACATGCTGGTGATCTTTCCCTTCGAAGAAGAGATCTACCGCCAGGCCGGCGTTCCCGCCACCTATGTCGGCCATCCGCTGGCCGAGGTGATTCCCATGCATCCCGATACCGCCGCTGCGCGCAGCGAGCTCGGCTTGCCGGAACAGGCGAGGGTGGTTGCGATACTGCCCGGCAGCCGCATGTCGGAACTGAAGTACAACACTGCGGCTTTCATAGGCGCAGCGAAACTGCTGGCGCGGCGCGATCCTTCGCTGCATTTCGTGGTGCCGATGGCAGGCGACCGGCAGCGGCGTTATTTCCATGAACTGCTGGTGCAGGCCGGATTGCAGGAAGTGCCGCTGACCGTCACCGATGGCCAATCGTATCTGGCATTGAGCGCCGCCGATGCGGTGCTGGTTGCCTCCGGTACCGCGACATTGGAAGTGGCCTTGTTCAAGAAGCCGATGGTGATCGGCTACAAGATGATGTGGGCTTCGTGGCAGGTGATGCGGCGCATGGGTTATCAGCCCTGGATAGGATTGCCGAACATTCTTGCGCGCGAATTCCTGGTGCCGGAATTGCTGCAGGATGCGGCGACGCCCGAGGCGCTGGCTGCTACAGTCTGGCAGCAACTGGAGCAGGATCCGGCGATTCTGAAAAACCGTTTTGAAGACATGCATCACAGCCTGCTGCGCAATACCGCCGAACTCAGCGCCCAGGCGGTGCTGTCGGTGATGGATGCGCGCACCGTCACGCGCTGATGCAAAAGCTAACGAGGAAATTAGTTTGAAAGAGGAAAGCAGCCTGTCCTTGTTTGCGCTGGAGGATGCCGATCAGAAACTGATATGCGGCGTGGACGAAGCAGGGCGCGGTCCGCTGGCCGGGCCGGTGTTTGCAGCGGCCGTCATACTCGATCCGACTCGCCCGGTAGAGGGCTTGCGCGACTCCAAGAAACTGTCGGAAGCGCAGCGCAATGCCTTGGCAGAGCAGATCAAGAACAGAGCGCTGGCATGGTCTGTCGCGCAGTGCTCGGTGCAGGAAATCGATAGCCTTAACATTCTCCAGGCCAGCATGCTGGCGATGCGGCGCGCGGTGGAAGGCTTGTCGGTTCAGCCCACGCTGGCACTGATAGATGGAAACCGCTGCCCGGTGATGCCGGTGCGCTCGGAAGCCATCGTAAAGGGCGATGACAAGGTTGCGGCGATTTCCGCTGCCTCCATCCTGGCAAAAACCGCGCGCGATGCCTTGCTGATCGCGCTGCATGAAACCTATCCGCACTATGCCTTCGATCAGCACAAGGGCTATCCCACTGCGCTGCACCTGGAAAGACTGAAGCTGCATGGCGTCTCGCCGGTGCATCGGCGGTCTTACGCACCGGTTCGCAATCTGCTTGCATCGCTTGCACCGACCTCATCTCCGCAAGAGAATGCAGCATGATCAAGGCCATCACTTCCCGCGAAAATCCCCTTTACAAGGAATTGAAGCTGCTTGCAACGCGGCCGCCGGTGCGCCGCAAGCTGGGGCAGACGCTGCTTGATGGCGTGCATCTGTGCGAAACCTATCTGCAGCACGCCGGCAATCCTCTGATGTGCGTGGTCAGCGATAGCGGCGCAATGAATCCTGAGGTTTCCCGGATACTGGCCCTCTGCGAAGCGAGGAAAGTACAGTGCATCAAGTTGCCTGACAATCTCTATCGTCCCTTGAGCCAGGTGGAAAATGGCATCGATCTTTTATTCGTCGTGCAGACTCCGGCGCAGGAAGTCGCGGGAGCGCTGAATCATGCTGCAGTGTTGCTGGACAATGTGCAGGATCCGGGCAATGTCGGCTCCATTCTGCGCAGCGCGGCGGCCGCCGGCATAAAGCATATTTACTGCGGCAAGGGCACGGTATTCGCTTGGTCGCCCAAGGTGCTGCGCGCCGGCATGGGGGCGCACTTTCAGCTGCACATCTACGAAAACGTCGAGCTGGAACCGGTGGTGCGTGATGCCGGGGTGCCGGTGCTGGCGACCAGTTCCCATGCCGACTGCTCGATTTACGACGCAGACCTCAGTCAGCCGCTTGCATGGCTGTTCGGTCATGAGGGGCAGGGCGTGAGCGAGGCGCTGCTTGAACATGCGAGTCAGAGGGTTGCTATTCCGCATCTTGGCGCCATGGAGTCCCTGAATGTGGCAGCCAGTGCCGCGGTCTGTTTTTTTGAGCAGCTCAGACAGAGAAGGCCATAAGACGGAATCTGTCGCCGGCTGGGTCGGCCGTGCGTTTTCGGGAAACTGTTGCTCAGACTGGAGTCTCCCTGTACTCCAGATATACGAGGCCGGGCGCGATGCAGCGTTCCCCGCGTTCCATAATCACCAAATCATTGCTGAGCAGGATGCGATCAAAGATATAGGGAGTACCTTCGATATCCACATAGCGATAAAGAGGAGTTCCCTCGTATTGACCAAATATCTCTCTTTCGTTCTCCGGTTGTGAGAAGAATGAGGTGCTGTCGCTATCGGTGATTTCGGGAAAGTTACTATGAAACAGGGGAGTCAGATCCTGTAGTTTCTTGTTCTTAAGGGCCGTCATGCCGAAGACTATTGCGGCCCAGAAGAAAATTTGCAGTATGGCCAGTTCAATGAGTTCGCGGTCCATTGTCCCCTCCAAGGTATATTTTTTCTATATGTTAGATAGTCTCCTTTTGAATGGCTATGCGTCCCTACGATCTGTAGGCAAATTTGATACAACTCAGTGTTACGCGGCCTATTCGTCCGCGTGGCAGGCAAATCAGAAGACGCGCTTGTCCGATTTGAGTTCCTGCAGAATCATGGCAGCGATTTCCTCTATGGATTTCACCGTCGAAGACAGCCAGCGTATGCCCTCGGCCCGCATCATTTTCTCCGCTTCGTTAACTTCATAACGACAATTTTCCAGCGACGCATACTTGCTGCCGCGCAGGCGCTCGTTCCTGATCTCTGCCAGCCGCTCGGGCGCAATCGTCAGCCCGTAAATCTTGTGCTTGTGGGGAAGGAGGGCCGGCGGGAGCTTGCCGCGCTCGAAATCGTCCGGCGTCAGCGGATAGTTGGCGACCTTCAGTCCATATTGCATGGCCAGATAAAGACTGGTGGGCGTTTTTCCTGAGCGGGAGACGCCCACCAGTATCAGGTCGGCCGCCTCCAAGTTGCGATTGGTCTGGCCATCGTCGTGCGCGAGCGAGAAGTTGATGGCTTCGATGCGATCGTTGTATTCCTCGGTATCGGTGATGTTGTGGCTGCGACCTATGGTGTGCGACGACTGCACCCCCAACTCCTGCTCCAGCGGCTCCACGAAGGTCTGGAACAAATCCATGTGCATGCCCTGGGCCTGGCGCAGAATGGCCGACAATTGGGGCTTCACCAGCGTGGAAAAGACGATGGGGCGCTGGCCGTCTGCCTGGAACGCCTCGTTGATGTGCTGCACCGCTGCATGCGCTTTTTCCTCATCGTCCACAAAAGGTAGCCGAATCTGCTTGAAGCGCATATCGAACTGCGTCAGCACGGCATGGCCGAAAGTCTCGGCGGTAACCCCTGTGCCGTCCGATATGAAAAAGACACTGCGACCGGCGTCCGAGGCAGGCGGTGTGTTGAAATTGGGCATGATGGTAATCATGGGAAGAATAAAAAATACTTGAATGAAGGACCAAGGCCGATATTGAATTGTAGAATACGCTCCAGCAGCAGGATGCGGCGCGATTCCATTTAAGCAGGGAATTTGCGGCCGCGCACGGATAGATTTCTCACCACCCGTTCAGAGGTTTCTATGTCTACTGTATCCCAGCAAGGCATCGCCGTGGATTCCCCGTATGTGGTTCCTTTCGAAGACTTGCGCATGACGGATGTCGAATCCGTCGGCGGAAAGAATGCCTCATTAGGGGAAATGATCAGTCAATTGGCAAGTGCCGGTGTGCGAGTGCCGACCGGCTTTGCCACGACAGCGCAAGCCTATCGCGACTTCCTTTCCCATCGCACCGACAATACGCCAGCGCTTGCCCAGCGCATCGCCGACCGGTTGGCCGCTCTCGATATTGATGATGTGCAAGCGCTGGCGTCTGCCGGTGCGGATATCCGGCAATGGATCAGCGATACTCCCTTTCCGCCCCGCCTCGAACAGGAAATTCACGCTGCCTACGATCAACTGGTGCAAGGCGGCACAGCCGAACTGTCGTTTGCCGTTCGCTCGTCGGCGACCGCAGAAGATCTCCCCGATGCCTCCTTCGCCGGCCAGCAGGAAACCTTCCTGAATGTGGTCGGCATAGCCAATGTGCTGGAAGCGATCCGGCATGTATTCGCCTCGCTCTATAACGATCGCGCCATTTCCTATCGCGTGCACAAGGGATTTGCCCATGAAGAAGTGGCCTTGTCTGCAGGCGTGCAGCGCATGGTGCGCTCCGATGTCGGCGCGGCCGGCGTGATGTTTACCATGGACACCGAATCCGGTTTTCGCGGTGTGGTGTTCATTACTTCCAGCTATGGACTGGGCGAAACCGTGGTGCAGGGTGCCGTGAATCCGGATGAATTTTATGTGCACAAGCCCATGCTGGCCGAAGGCAAGACGGCCATCATCCGGCGCAATCTCGGCTCCAAGCTGATCAGGATGGAATTCACCGACGATCGCAAGGCCGGGCGCTCGGTCAGGATGGTCGATGTGGAACTGGGCATGCGCAATCGTTACTCGCTGAGCGATGCGGAAATTACCGAGCTGGCACGCTACGCAGTCATCATCGAGAAGCACTATGGACGCCCCATGGATATCGAGTGGGGCAAGGATGGCCGCGATGGCAAGCTGTATATCCTGCAGGCCCGGCCGGAAACGGTGAAGTCGCAGGTCAAGCACAGCGATGGCCAGCAGCGCTACAGGCTCAAGAGCCGCGGAGCCGTGCTGGCAAGCGGACGGGCAATCGGCCAGAAAGTCGGCACCGGGCCGGTGCGGGTGATCAGCGATCCTTCGCAAATGGCCAAGGTGCAGCCGGGCGACATTCTTGTGGCCGACATGACGGATCCGAACTGGGAGCCGGTAATGAAACGTGCTGCCGCGATTGTCACCAATCGGGGCGGGCGCACCTGCCATGCCGCCATCATTGCGCGCGAGCTGGGTGTGCCGGCCGTGGTGGGCTGCGGCAACGCGACCGAATTGCTGAAAGATGGAACGCTGGTGACGGTTTCATGTGCGGAAGGCGATGAGGGGAAAATTTACGAAGGCGTGCTTGAAACCGAGATGATGGAAGTCACGCGCGGCGATTTGCCGGAGCTGCCGCTGAAGATCACGATGAATGTGGGCAATCCGCAGCTGGCCTTTGACTTCCAGGCCATTCCCAATCATGGCGTGGGACTGGCGCGCCTGGAATTCGTCATCAACAACAATATCGGCGTCCATCCCAAGGCGATTCTTGACTATCCGAATATCGATGCCGATCTCAAGAAAGCGGTGGAGTCGGTCGCACGCGGACATGCCTCGCCGCGCGGGTTTTATGTCGACAAGCTGGCTGAAGGCGTTGCCACCATCGCGGCGGCTTTCTGGCCCAAGCCGGTGATCGTGCGCCTGTCCGATTTCAAGTCAAACGAGTACAAGAAACTGATAGGCGGTTCACGCTACGAGCCGGACGAAGAAAATCCCATGCTGGGTTTTCGCGGCGCCGCGCGTTATCTGTCCGCCGATTTTGCCGAAGCCTTCGCAATGGAATGCGAGGCGATGAAGCGTGTGCGCAATGACATGGGCCTGAGCAATGTCGAAGTCATGGTGCCTTTCGTCCGCACGCTGGAGCAGGCACGCAAGGTGGTGGACTTGCTGGCGAAGAACGGCTTGCGCCGCGGTGAAAATGGCCTGCGCCTGATCATGATGTGCGAAGTGCCTTCCAATGCCATCCTGGCGGACGAATTCCTGGAATATTTCGATGGTTTTTCCATAGGCTCAAACGACCTGACCCAGTTGACGCTGGGCCTGGATCGCGATTCGGGCATGGAGTTGCTGATGGCAGATTTCGATGAGCGCGATCCGGCTGTGATGGCGCTCTTGTCCAGGGCCATCAGGGCGTGCCGGGCACAGGGCAAGTATGTCGGCATCTGTGGCCAGGGGCCGTCGGATCATCCCGATTTTGCCGCGTGGCTGATGAAAGAGGGTATCAGTTCGCTCTCGCTCAATCCGGATTCGGTACTGGATACTTGGCAAAGACTGGGCGTGGACAAGGCCGCCTGAAAACAAGGCGAACGGGAAGCGGGAAGCGGGAAAGGCAAGAGAAAAGGAAATGCAGACCGCTTCCTTCGGGAAGCGGTCTAGCGTCTATGCTGCTTCATGATGCTTTGCTGTTCGCGCTGCCAGTCGCGTTCTTTCTCGGCATCGCGCTTGTCGTGCTGTTTCTTACCCTTGGCGAGGCCGATTTCACACTTGATGCGGCCGCGCTGGTAGTGCAGGTTTAGCGGCACCATGGTATAGCCGGCGCGTTCCACCTTGCCGATCAGCTTCTTGATTTCCTCGCCTTTTAATAGCAGCTTGCGCGTGCGCACCGGGTCGGGCTGGACATGTGTTGAAGCAGTGAGGAGCGGGCTGATATGGGCGCCGAACAGAAAGACTTCGCCATTGCGTACGATTACATAAGCTTCTTTCAACTGCACCCGGCCCGCACGAATAGCTTTGACTTCCCAGCCTTCCAGCACCATGCCTGCTTCAAAGCGTTCTTCAATAAAGTAATCGTGAAAAGCTTTTCTGTTATCAACTATCGTCATAAGGGCAGGAGGGCGTCGGTTACAATTACGGTTTTGCGATTCTATCAAACGGTTGGGATGCCATGGCAGTTGTACACAAATCCGTACTGCTCGGCTACAGCGCAGAGCAGATGTTTGCGCTAGTGGATCGGGTGGAAGACTATCCTCAATTCTTGCCCTGGTGCGGCGGCGTCGACGTAAAGGAACGATCGGAACACCGATTGGTCGCCACCATACAGATTAACTATCATGGCATCAAGCAAACCTTTACCACTGAGAATACCAATCAGCCGCCTACGCTGATGAAGATGAGATTGGTGGAAGGACCCTTCAAGCATCTGGATGGCACCTGGGTATTCAAGCCCTTGCGCGACGATGCATGCAAGATCGATTTTGAATTGCATTACGAGTTTTCCAGCCGCTTACTGGAAAACCTGATCGGCCCGGTATTCAACATGATCGCAAACAGCTTCGTCGAATCCTTCCGCAAACGCGCCGAGACAGTCTATGGCTGACAGGGCTGGCAACGAGGACGAGCTCCGGATTCAGGTGTGCTACGCGGAGCCGGCCCGTCAGGTCTTGCATGAATTGATTCTGCCGGTAGGCGCAACCATAACTGATGCGCTCATGAAGAGCGGTATTGCCGAGCGCCTTCCGGCAGCAGAGCTGGAAGCGTGCAAGGTAGGCATTTATGGCAAGCTCAAGACACGGGAAACCGTATTGCGAGACCGGGACAGGGTGGAAATCTACCGGCCGCTGCAGGCCGATCCCAAGGACGCGCGCCGTCGTCGCGCCGAAAAGAAGACGCGCAACAAGGTTTGATAAATCCTTAAGCGCTTAGCGGCAGTCCTTGAGATGATCGCGCATTCTCGCCATTTCGGCGTCGCGCTGATTTTCGTTCATAATTTCCATGCCGCCCTGGTCCGAAGCTTGCCGTATCGGACGCCCCGTTTCCATCATGCGCAGGTTTTCGCGGGCGATGTTGCAATTCTTTTTCTTGTTTTCCGCCGCGAGTTTCTGTTCCCTTTTCTCCTTGTCCTGTTCCTGCCGTTGTTCGCGGCGCTTCATGAACTCGGCATTCTGTTCCACCCAGCCTGGCGTGGAAGACTCCTGAGCGGCGCCGGCAGGCCTGGAAGGCGATACGTCCGCATTGCCCGGTTGGCGCACGATGCGATCCTGCGGCACTGAGGAGGGAGGCGGGGCATCTGAATACTGTACGGTGCCATTGGCATCGCGCCATGCCCACTGTGCCCAGGCGGGAGAGACGGACAAACCCAGCACGAGGGCCAGGCTTAGGGAGCATGCATAGGTGAGACGCTGGTGCCGCATAAGTATCCTCGTTTGTTGCCGAAATGAGAGGATTTCGCCACGGCAGTGACGGCCTGTCAATGGCGCTCCGCTTGAAACGCCAAAAACCATGCCGGGAAGCGACTGCTTTGTTGGATTTCTGTATAATGCGGCTTTGCGCCTATAGGAACCACTATGCGTCTACTCCAAAAAGCACTCACATTCGATGATGTGCTGCTTGTGCCGGCATATTCCGCCATACTTCCCAAAGATACTTCCCTCGATACCCGCCTGACTCGCAATATCAGCCTGTCGATTCCGCTGGTGTCAGCTGCCATGGATACGGTGACTGAAGCACGCCTGGCTATCGTGATGGCCCAGGAGGGTGGAATCGGTATCATCCACAAGAACATGAAGGCAGCTGACCAGGCCCGTGAAGTGGCCAAGGTCAAGCGCTTCGAATCGGGCGTGGTACGCGACCCGATCACCATTCCTCCGACCATGCGTATCCGCGACGTGATCGCGTTGCGTCAGCAGCATGGTATTTCCGGCTTTCCGGTGGTTGAAGGCAGCAAGGTGGTCGGCATCATCACCAACCGCGACCTGCGCTTCGAAGAAGAGCTGGATGCGGAAGTGCGCACCAAGATGACGCCGCGCGAGCGCCTGATCGTGGTCGGCGAAGACGCGGACCTGGATGAAGCCACGCGCCTGATGAGCAAGCACCGCCTGGAGCGCGTGGTCGTGGTGAACGACGATTTCGAGCTGCGCGGACTGATCACGGTCAAGGACATCGAGAAGTCGACCGAGCATCCGTTTGCCTCCAAGGACGAACTCGGCAAGCTGCGCGTGGGCGCGGCTGTCGGTGTCGGTCCCGACAATGACGAGCGCATCGACCTGCTGGTCAAGGCCGGTGTGGACGTGATCGTCGTGGATACGGCTCATGGCCATTCCAAGGGCGTGCTGGACCGCGTGAAATGGGTCAAGACCAATTATCCGCATGTGCAGGTCATAGGCGGCAACATTGCGACGGCCGAAGCAGCGCTCGCTTTGGTCGAGCATGGAGCTGACGGCGTGAAGGTCGGTATCGGTCCCGGTTCGATCTGCACCACGCGCATCGTGGCTGGCGTGGGCGTGCCGCAGATCACCGCGATTTCCAATGTGGCAGAGGCTTTGAAAGGTACGGGCGTGCCGTGCATCGCCGACGGTGGCATCCGCTTCTCCGGGGACGTCTCCAAGGCTCTGGCTGCCGGTGCATCCTGCGTGATGATGGGCAGCATGTTTGCCGGTACCGAAGAAGCGCCGGGCGAAGTCATTTTGTTCCAGGGACGCAGCTACAAGGCCTATCGCGGCATGGGCAGCCTGGGCGCGATGTCGCAAGGCTCGGCCGACCGTTATTTCCAGGACCCGGCCAACAACGCCGACAAGCTGGTTCCCGAGGGCATCGAAGGCCGCGTGCCTTACAAAGGCAGCGTGCTGACTATCATTTACCAGTTGGTAGGCGGAGTCAGGGCAACCTTGGGATATTGCGGTTGCGCGAACATCAATGACTTGTGTGACAAGGCCCAATTCGTGGAGATCACGGCAGCCGGCATGAGTGAATCGCATGTCCATGATGTGCAAATCACCAAGGAAGCGCCGAACTATCGCGCAGATTAATATCGTGCAGATTTCCCTGTTCCGCTCAGATGAGGGGCAGGGAAGTCGGGCATACGGCGCCAGTCTGATGCAATCGAGAAACCGGAAACGGATGCTCAATTTTGCAGCGCTGGCGCCGCTTGTTTATTTACCTTTTTCCAATCATGCACTCCAAAATTCTCATTCTCGATTTCGGCTCCCAGGTCACCCAGCTGATTGCGCGCCGCGTGCGCGAAGCCGGCGTATTTTCCGAGATCTTTCCTTACGATGTGTCGGATGAATTCGTGCGCAACTACGGTGCGGCCGGCGTCATCCTGTCGGGTGGTCCGAGCTCGGTGACCGAAGGCGATACGCCGCGGGTGCCGCAAGCGGTGTTCGAGCTGGGCGTACCGGTGCTGGGCATCTGCTACGGCATGCAGGCGATGGCGGCGCAGCTGGGGGGCAAGGTCGAGAATGGCAGCGTGCGTGAATTCGGTTATGCCGAAGTGCGTGCCCGCGGCCATACCGCGCTCTTGAAAGGCATCAACGATTTCGTCACGCCCGAAGGCCACGGCATGCTGAAGGTGTGGATGAGCCACGGCGACAAGGTGATCGACATGCCGCCCGGCTTCAAGCTGATGGCATCCACCGACAATTGCCCGGTCGCCGGCATGGCGGACGAAGAGCGTCGCATGTATGCAGTGCAGTTCCATCCGGAAGTCACGCATACGCTGCAGGGCAAGGCCATGCTGCATCGCTTCGTGCATGAAATCTGCGGCTGCAAGTCGGACTGGAACATGCCGGACTATATCGCTGAAGCGGTGGAGTCGATTCGCAAGCAGGTAGGCAATGAGGAAGTGATTCTCGGCCTGTCGGGCGGCGTGGACAGCAGTGTTGCGGCAGCGCTGATTCATCGCGCCATCGGCGACCAACTGACCTGCGTTTTCGTCGATCACGGTTTGCTGCGCCTGAACGAAGGCCAGATGGTGATGGACATGTTCGGCAAGAACCTCGGCGTGAAAGTGGTTCATGTCGATGCGGCCGAGCAGTTCATGGGCAAGCTGGCCGGCGTGACCGATCCGGAAGCCAAGCGCAAGATCATCGGCGCGGAATTCGTCGAAGTGTTCCAGCGCGAAGCCGGCAAGCTGAAGAATGCCAAGTGGCTGGCGCAGGGCACGATCTATCCCGACGTGATCGAATCGGCCGGTTCCAAGACCGGCAAGGCGCATGTGATCAAGAGCCACCAC
>JAFAGG010000064.1 GCA_023422955.1 Pseudomonadota bacterium
GTCAATGACAGCCCACTTTTCAGTACTGGTCGGAGTACAAGGATTCGAACCTTGGACCCCCTGCTCCCAAAGCAGGTGCGCTACCGGGCTGCGCCACACTCCGAAGATCGACATAATACAAGATCCCATCGTTTCTTGCCAGCGAATAGCAACAAAATATGAAATTTGTTAGCCAAGAAACTTTTTGAGACCTTCCTAGGCCGCCACTTTCCCTGCAATACGCTGTGCCATCGCAACAGCGGTATCGGCATTTTGCGCTTCTACCATCACGCGAATCAGGGGTTCAGTGCCCGACGCGCGGATCAGTACCCGGCCGCCCTCGCCCAGCTCGGCTTCCACGCTTTCCTTTTCACTTAGTAGCATGCGGTTGCTTTGCCAGTCGTAGCCAGGCGCCACTCGCACGTTCACGAGGCTTTGCGGATACAGCGCCACTTCCTCCGTCAATTGCGCCAGCGTCTTGCCGCTGCGCTTCAAGGCGGCCAATACCTGGAGCGCGGATACGATGCCGTCGCCGGTGGTGTGCCGGTCCAGGCAAAGCAAGTGGCCCGAGCCCTCGCCGCCCAGTACCCAGCCTCGCTCCTGCAGCACTTCCAGCACATAGCGGTCGCCGACCTTCGCGCGCACGAATTCGATACCCATCCTGCGCAGGGCGACTTCAATCGCCATGTTGGTCATCAGCGTGCCGGCCACTCCCTGCACCGGACCTTGAGCAAGGCGATCCTTCACCATGACGTAAAGCAGCTCGTCGCCGTGGTAGATGCGCCCCGAAGCATCGACCATCAGCAGACGGTCGGCGTCGCCGTCAAGGGCAATGCCGAGGTCGGCACCTTCCGCCTTCACTTTCGCAGACAGCGCTTCCGGTGCGGTTGCGCCAACCTTGTCATTGATGTTCAAGCCATTGGGCTGGGTGCCGATCGTGATGACTTCCGCGCCCAGTTCATGGAATACGTTGGGCGCAATATGATAGGCCGCGCCGTGCGCGCAATCCACCGCGATGCGCAGACCTCTCAAATCCATGTCGTTGGGGAAGGTGCTCTTGCAGAATTCGATGTAGCGTCCCTGCGCATCATCCAGGCGCCGTGCCCTGCCGAGCTTGTCGGACGATACGCATTGCATGGATTCTTCCAGCCTGGCTTCGATCGCAGCTTCCACGGCATCGGGCAGCTTGTTGCCGGATGAAGAAAAGAACTTGATGCCATTGTCCTGGTAAGGATTATGCGAAGCGGAGATGACGACACCGGCAGACAAGCGCAGCGCACGCGTGAGATAGGCGATGGCGGCCGTCGGCATCGGCCCGGCCAGCATCACATCCACGCCGGCGGCAGAAAAACCTGCCTGCAATGCGGATTCCAGCATGTAGCCGGAAATCCGCGTGTCTTTACCGATCAATACCGTAGGGCGAGTGCTGCTGGCATCGGCACAGGCCAATACCTGCCCCGCTGCGTAGCCCAGTTTCATGATGAACTCAGGCGTGATCGGCATGCTGCCTACCGTGCCGCGCACGCCATCCGTACCAAAATATTTTCGCGTCATGCTTCGTATTCCTTGTTATTCATTCATCGCCGCCTGCCACACTTTCAGCGCATCGACTGTTTCCGCCACATCATGAACGCGCAGTATGGCAGCGCCCTGATGCGCCGCAAACAAGGCGGCAGCCACGCTGCCCGCCATGCGCTGGTCTACCGGACGCCCGGTCAAGGTACCGATGGTGGTCTTGCGCGACAAGCCTGCCAGCAAGGGCAAATCCAGCGTCGTCTGTAGATGGTCGATATTCCTGAGCAAGGCGAGATTATGCTCGACTGTCTTGCCAAAGCCAAATCCGGGATCAATGGTCAGGCGCTCCCTGGCTATACCGGCCCTTTCCATCGCGGCGATACGCTCCAACAGGAAGTCGAGTACCTCCGTCACCACCTCCTGATACGACGGCCCCTGCTGCATGGTTTGCGGATCTTTTTGCATGTGCATGATGCAGATTCCGCAATTATTTCCCTGCAAAGCCTCTATCGCACCTTCAGCGCGAAAACCATTGATATCGTTGATCATGTCCGCCCCTGCCGCAATGGCCTCGCGCATCAGCGCAGGCTTGTAGGTATCGATAGAGAGCGGCTTGCCGCAATCGCGCAAGGCATAAATGACGGGCAGCACGCGCCGCATTTCCTCTTCCAGCGGCACGGGCGCAGAGCCGGGACGGGTGGATTCTCCGCCGATATCGATGATATCGACGCCATCCGCAATCATTTGCTCGGCGTGGGTCAGCGCGGCTTCCAGTCCGTGATGGCGTCCCCCGTCGGAAAATGAATCGGGAGTGATATTCAGAATACCCATCACCAAAGGGCGCTCAAGGCTTAGGCGGAAGCGTCCGCACTGCAAAAATCGCGGCATAGATAACAATGACTTTCAAACAAAAAGGGTGAGGATCATTCCTCACCCTTATACAAATAGATATTCAGGAAGATGCTGAATCTTCCTGGACTCAGGCTGGCTGAGTTTCCGGTTCTGTACCGCCGGACTGATTGCCGGACGAACGACGCTCTGGGATGCCGGCCTTGGGCGGACGCGGCGGATTGCCTTCCATGATGTCGTTGACTTGCTCGGCATCCAGCGTTTCCCACTCCAGCAAGGCCTTCGCCATCGCATCCAGCTTGTCGCGGTTGTCTTCGATCAGCTTTCTC
>JAFAGG010000090.1 GCA_023422955.1 Pseudomonadota bacterium
GCGTGGGTGTTTCAAAACCGCGGCCGATATTGGCATAGATATTCAGGCTGTCGCTGGCAAACCAGGTCAGGCCGAGCACCGGACTGGTGTTGTCGTAGGTAACGCTGCCGCTGTCGTCGAAGTTGATGGCGTTAACATAGCGGTCGTCTATGGCAAGCCGGACCCGGCTCATGCGCAAGCCCATCGTGCTTTTCCAGCTGGGTGAAAAAAACCAGTCCAACTGGCCGAACACATCCACGTTGCTGGCCTTGTCGATTTCATCGCGCCGCAGCTCGCCTGCCGTGCCGTTGTTGTTGACGAAGCCGCGCCGGTGCTGATCCAGCTCGTCGGCTTCAAAGCCCAGCGTGAAATGCAGCGGCCGTCCTTCGTTCTGCAGCGAGCGCGTCCAGCTGGCGCCAATGCCGTAATAATCGTTGTCCAGGTCGATCACGCCGCCGGAGGAAAGAGGATTGGCAAGAGGATTGGCGCCGCCGCTGAAACCCAGCATCTGGTTGACTTTGCGCTTGCCCGCATACAGGCGCGCATTCAGCGTATCGTCGTCATCGAACTTGTGTTCCACCACCAGCCCGGCCTGTTGCTGCTCCACGGTTTTGCGGGTATCGAAAGCCAATGCGGAAGGGGCGACCTGGCGCGGATTCTGTTCGAACTGCGCTCGCGCCAGGCCCAAGGGATCCTGCGCCAGGGGCTGATCGAAAATGTTCAGGATGCCAGTGACGGAAGTCGCTGCGGAAGGGCGCCACAGCAACTTGCCGTTGAACTGCGTGCGCTCGGCGGCGCTATGTTCGCGATAACCGTCGGTGCGATAGTGGAATAGGTCGAATACTCCTCCCAGCTCTTCACCGGCTATGCCCACTGTGATGCCTGCCTGCCGCTGACCATCGCTTCCCATTCCCAGCGATGCGCCGGTATGGGAGGCTTCCGGTGCGATCGGCGGATCGGCAGTGAAAACCTGCACCACGCCGCCGGCCGCGTTGCCGTACAACTGGGCCACCGGTCCGCGCAATACTTCGATGCGCCGCGCTGAGGCTAGCGTGGCGGTAGCGGCCTGGCCCTGGCCGTCGGGCATGGTGGCGGGAATGCCATCGATCAGAATCCGCACGCCGCGCACGCCGAAAGTCGAGCGTGTGCCGAAACCGCGTATCGATAGCTGCAGATCCTGCGCATAGTTTTGCCGCTCGCGCACTTGTATGCCGGGCACGGCAGACAGAAGCTCCGACATGTTGACCAGGGGCGAAGCCGTCTGAAAGGGAGAGACTTCGACTGAGCCGATGGAAGCGGAAGCATCGAATGATCGCTGTTCCATGCGGCTTGCAGACACCACGACCGGCTCCAGTTGCCGGTTCGTTTCGCGTTGCGCTTCTTGCGCACTCGCCGGGACAGCCCACGATAAAAGTGCGTGGCCGAGCAAGATGCATGAGCAGTTGCGAAGCCTCATCTCTTTTTTAGAACGGGAGCCGTTGATCATTCTTTCATCCTGTAAGACAACTGATTTCGTAGGGATACATTCGTGGCCGGCAGGCAGGTTCAGGCCTGCCCTGCCTGTCGCGCAGTTCGCCATTTTTTATTACAGTCTGCGTAATAGAGCCGGTGCAGTGCAGTCGATGAAATAGGTTTGAGGCCGGCCAGTTGTCGATTGTGTTACGTCCTTGCTTCTTGCACCAAGAGCTTGGTCAAGTGCTTTGCACACTGTGAGGAAGTTGAATCGGGGTTTTCATGATGCGGCTCATTCTGCAGGATGCCGGAAAGCGTCAGGAGATTGACAGCAAAAGAGAAGAGCGGTGAGAGGGCAGGCAGCCAATGGATGGCTGGCCGCTTTGAAAGCACCGGCGAGGTGCTGGAGCGCAGATGACTAGCCTGCGCTTGAAGGGCAGGCTAGTTAGTCTGTCAGGGATTTATCGAAAGTAGCCTGGATTTTTAGCGCGCAGCTTGTTTCCTGCGAAACTCCCTGTCCAGGCTATCCGCCATGAAAGCCTTTCAGGATGTCTTCCTTGGGCTTTTGAGGATCGATCTCGGAATCATTGGTCCGGTTTTCAGGTTCGTTCTTTTTCTTTTCCTGATCCTCTTTGGCCAGTTTTGCTCGCACCTCTTTCGGGGGTGTGGGATTTGCATTATTCAAGTCGGACATGAAACCCTCCATGATTTTCAGTAATAATATTCAGTCACTGCTTTTACTTGACCCTGGATTCATCAAAAAGTGCACCAGTGTGATCCTTAAAATGAGCGGGCATGCGCAGAATAAATATTGCTTCAAAAAAATCACCACTTTCGATGGCTGCAACTTCACATACTGAAAAAATTCCGCCGGAATTTCTCATCTCAAGCAATGGATGCACTCAAGAGGTTCTTGAAAGTTGAATAGAATTATTTTCCTCAGTGCAGTCTTTTCCATGATTTCTTCATGTTTGCAACGCTGACCGCCTGGGCCAAACGGATCAAGCGGGATACGCTCATGTTGTGGTTCGCGCGCCGTCATCCCGCCACGCCCGTGCTGGCAAAAATCTTGTGCGTATGTGCGCTGGCCTATGCCTTGAGTCCCATTGATCTGATCCCGGATTTCATCCCTGTGCTGGGCTTGCTGGATGAGCTGATCCTGCTGCCTTTGCTGATATGGCTGGCCGTTCGCATGTTGCCGGCCGAGGTGGTGGATGCCAGCCGTTTGCAAGCCGATGACTGGCTTGAAACTCGCCAGGCCCAACCTCGCAGTTATATGGGAGCTGCGGTGATTGTGCTGCTGTGGCTGGGCATCGCTGCTATAGCGTGGTATTTGCTGTTCTAGCGCGATTCTTTGCTGTTCCGGCCGTCAGCATTCTTTACAATACAATTTCTTTTAAGGAAGCCTGACGCGCAAAAAGCAGCGCGTCAGCTTGAGTTGCTGACGTTGAAAGTAAAGGTAAAGGACATGATGGTGAAACGAATTTATATTGCACTCAGCCTGAGCGCAGGCCTGCTGGCCTCGCTTGCAGTATCGTCCGTTCATGCCCATGGCGGCCAAGCCCATGTGCATGGCACTGCCATCCTGCAGGTCGTGGTAGAAGGATCGGACGTCGAGATTGCTTTGCAATCGCCGCTGGATAACCTGGTCGGTTTTGAACATGCGCCGCGCACTGATGCGCAGAGAAAGGCCATGCAAGCCATGACAGATCAGTTCCAGAATCCGCTTTCCCTGTTCGTTCCCAACGCGGAAGCAGGATGCACAGCCCAGCCTTCTGAACTACATCTGCCTTTCGACAGCGAAGCCCAGGGAGGGCGAGATTCGCACTCGCATGAAAATCATGCGGAGATGGAGGCGGTGCTGCGCTTTCAGTGCGCGAATTCCGCTGCGCTGAAAGGCGTGGAGGTGCTGCTGTTCGGCCGCTTTCCCGGATTGCACAGCCTCGATGTGCAAGTCGTTTCACCGCGAGGCCAAGCGGCGGCCAGACTGACGCCAAAGCAGCCTCGGCTGCAATGGTAGAATCGGCGCATGCTCAAAAGAGACATCGTTCATATCGAGGACCTGCAGTTTCGATGGAACAGGGATAAGGCGATCTGCCTGGACATTCCTGCCTTTCATGTGAGTGACGGCGAAAGGATATTTCTCTACGGCCCCAGCGGCAGCGGAAAAAGTACCCTGCTGGGGTTGCTGGGTGGCGTGCTGACACCCGAGCACGGCCGCATACAGGTTCTCGACAGCGATCTGGTCCGCTTGAATGGACGAGACAGGGACCGCTTCCGCGTAGACCACATCGGCTTCATCTTCCAGCAATTCAATCTGATTCCGCATTTGTCCATGCTGGATAACGTGCTGCTGCCATGCCGCTTTTCGTCGGCACGCAGCCAGCGTGCGCTGGCATCGGGACTGTCTTTGCAGGACGAAGCCTTGCGCCTGCTTGGAGATCTCGATCTCGATCCGGCATTGCAGCGCCGTGCCGTCACGGAATTGAGCGTGGGACAGCAACAGCGCGTGGCCGCGGCGCGTGCGCTGATCGGTCGGCCCGAACTCATCATTGCGGACGAGCCGACTTCTGCCCTCGATGCAGAGCGCCAGGACGATTTTCTGAAGCTGCTGCTGAAAGAATGTGCACAGACACAGGCCAGCATCATTTTTGTCAGCCATGACAGGCGGCTGATGCCGCATTTCGATCGCGCGGTAGCGCTGAGCGATATCAACCGCTCGATTCGGGAGCTGGAACCGGCATGAGGTATTTGCCCGTACTTGCATGGCGCAGTGCCTGGAACCGCCGCCTTACGCTCGGGCTGGTCGTCATGGCGGTGGCCTTGAGCGTGATGATGTTGCTGGGGGTGGAGCGTTTGCGTCACGATGCGCGCGAGAGTTTTTCGCAATCGGTATCCGGCACCGATCTTGTCATCGGCGCGCGTACCAGCCCGGTGCAGCTGATGCTGTATGCGATTTTTCGTATGGGCGAAGCTACCACCAACATGAGCTGGGACAGCGTGCAGGAGATCAGTCGCCATCCTGCCGTGGCCTGGGCGGTGCCCTTGTCTTTGGGCGATTCGCATCGCGGCTTCCCGGTGGTGGGAACGGTCGCCGGCTACTTCCAGCATTTCAAATACGGCGCTTCCCGTTCGCTGGCGCTGCAAGAGGGCAAGGTGTTCGATGCGCTTTTCGATACGGTGTTGGGCGCGGAAGTTGCGCAGCGGCTCGGTTATCGGGTAGGCGACACCATCACGCTGAATCATGGCATGCGGGAAGTGGCGTTTGCCGCGCACGAGGACAAACCCTTCGTGGTCACCGGCATATTGGAGCGCACCGGCACGCCGGTGGACCGGTCCGTGCATGTCAGCCTGGAAGCGATGGAAGCCATTCATCTGAACTGGCAGGGCGGGGCGCCCATGCCGGGCGTGTCGATTCCTGCCGAATACGTGCGCAAGTTCGATCTGAATCCCAAGTCGGTGACAGCCATGCTGGTCGGACTGGAAAGCCGCACGGCGGTATTCCGAGTACAGCGTTTCGTGAACCAGTATGCGGACGAACCGCTGGTTGCGGTATTGCCGGGCGTTGCGCTGGACCAGTTGTGGCAGGTGGTCGGCATGGTAGAGAAAACGCTTCTGCTGGTGTCGGCGATGGTAGTGCTGGTCGGGCTGGGCGGATTGATGGCGGTGATCCTGGCCGGACTGAATGAACGTCGTCGCGAATTGGCGATTCTGCGTTCGGTCGGCGCGCAGCCGGCTCATGTGTTCATCATGCTGGTGATGGAAGGTCTGGGGATCACGCTGCTGGGTTCCCTGGTCGGCCTGATATTGCTGAGCGCCGTGTCCCTGGTCGCAGGGCCGCTGGCGGAAGCGCACTACGGCCTGCATCTGCAACTGGCCTTCCTGTCCGAGGAGGAGTGGCCGCTGCTGGGAGCCGTCATCGCGGTGGGATTGTTGGCCAGTCTATTGCCCGGTTATCGTGCCTACCGACTATCATTGGCCGACGGCCTGACCCCCCGCGTTTAGAGGTACGAGGATTGAATATGAAATTACTGAATGTATTGCTGAGTATGATGCTGGCGCTAAGCATGCAGGCGCCCGCGCTCTCGCAGAACGCTGCCCAGAAGGGTGGCAATGCAGATTACAAGGTGGGCGAGCGCTTGAAACAGGCGAATGCCGCAGGCACCGCGAAGGCATTCAGGGAGATAAGCTGGGAAGAGCTCGTTCCCACGCACTGGGACCCGGAAAGGCTTTTCAAAGACCTGGATTTCGACAAGCTGGAAGACAACGATCCGCGTGCCATGCAAGCGCTGGAGCTCATGCGCAAGGAATGGAACGAGGCGCCGGTCGAGCCATCGATGAAGGGCGCGCGCATACGTATCCCGGGCTTCGTGGTGCCGCTCGATACGGAGCGCGGGCAAATAAGAGAATTCCTGCTGGTCCCGTATTTTGGCGCCTGCATCCATACACCGCCGCCGCCTGCCAACCAGATCATTCACGTTGTCGCTGACAAGCCGCTGAAGAATGTGCAGATCATGGATGCCGTGTGGGTGAACGGAACCATGGACATGGCGCGTACCGATACCGAGTTCGGGACTTCCGGCTATCAGATGAAGGCGGAAGCGGTAACGCCCTATAAAGGAAAATAGCCGAACTGCATCGGCAGTCGGCTATCTCGTGCATTACTGGGAGCGAGTTTCTTCAGGTCAGATCAAAGAATGACGCATGGCCTTGGTAATGGCTTGCGCTCTGTTGACGACGTTGAGCTTGCGATAGATGTTTTGCAGGTGGAACTTGACGGTGCGTTCGGAAATGCCGAGTATCGCGCCGGTTTCCCAGCATCCTTTGCCTTCCGATACCCATTTCAGGATTTCATGCTCGCGCGCCGTCAGATAGATGGATTCCTTGACGGGCTTGAGCTCCTCCGCTTCCATGGCAGGATCGGCATAAACAGCAGCCTTGCGTTCATGTCGCGCATAGGCGCTGCGCACATGGGTGAGGGCTTCTTCGAAAAAATGATGGCTCATGGCCGAGGAAAGATCGCCATTGCTCACGGCGCGTGCGAATGCCAGGCATAGATGATCATCCCTTTCTCCGACCGGCTTCGCGCTGGGCGCGCCGAATCCCTGCCTGCGAGCGTCAGGCCTGTGCATGGCGGGCGACCAGTCGGTTTTCCAGTTGATAGGCGTGCGCAGGTAAGCATGAATTTCCGCTTCCCGTCTTGCCATGGAAGCAGTGCCTGCAGATTCATTAACGCGCAACTCCTCACGCGCTGCGAAAGGCAGGGTCGATCCGATGCCGACGATAGTGTCGTCCTGTTGGACCACCATGCAGCCCTTGCTTTCGAGGTAAAGCCGCAAGGTGGCTGGCGAAGCAAAGTCCTGGCAAATCAGGACAAAGTTCAACAAGGTTGGCAGGCGTTTTTCTAAGTGATGTTCCATGCTGACGGATCCCCCATTATTTGACTGGCAGCGGCAAACGAGCGCAAAGGCTCAAGGAAATTCTGCTTTGCCAGTCTGGAAATCTTCCCTTCATGACGGTCAGGATGATGGTTTCCAGGCTTAAGCGCAGCAGGGTTTTGTTGCAATTGTTTTAATATTTGCATGTCATGACAACATATGTCAATTTTGACAACAACCTGAATTGTCGAGCAGGTAAAAACCTTGCAAGAGCGAGGCGGGGAGAGCGTGCAAAAGAAGAAGGAAAAGCCTGGAGCCTGTCCGGCAACAGGTTTTAACGGAAGAGATGCAGGCTTGGTATCGGCGGCGCGAGAGGCCGGATATCAAGGCTTTTCAAGCCAGTGACTGCTCTTGGAAGGGGCGATGGAAAGCGCTTTTCAGGCGCTTCCCCTTTTATTTTTGGACTTGCTCATTCCCAGCCTGAGAAACAGGTGAGGCGGTTTTATGGCCTAGATCGGAAGTGAGCGGACAGAGCGAATTATCTGGTTCGACCTCAGGTAGTTGTTGTAGGCAGGTTACAAATCGAAACAGTTCGAGGGGCGGTACATCGGACCAATTCTGGGGCGCGGTCGTATCAGCAAGCGAGGCCTGCGCACCAGATTGCTTATCCGTAATCAGGCTTCCGGCGGCAAGCCCAGGCGCGTCCTCATTTCGTTTTTCGCCTGCATTAATTCTTTTCCGATGGATTGCAGGTCGAGCGGGGAAGCGCGGACTTTGGGAAACATTTCCTGTTCCTCCTCTTCGACATGATGAGCGATGCCTTCAAAAAGTTTCTGCATCTTTTCATCGAACTCGGGACTGGCGGGATCGATGTTTCCCAACTGGCGAATCAGTTCTTTCGCTTCTTCATGCTCTTCCTCGCCTTCCTCAACCAAGTCTTTTTCAGAGATGGCCTTGCGCACCGGCGGATAAAAAATCGCTTCTTCGATTGCGATATGAATCAGCAGATCGCCGCAAACTTGTTTGGCGAGTTCGAATTTTTCTTCGGCAGTGCCGCTATCTTTGAGGCGACGATATTGTTCAAACAAGCTTCTGGCCTTGTCGTGATCGGCGCTCAGTAGGGAAATGGCGTCCAAGGCGCTGGAAACGGGTACATCAGACATGACGGCCGACATGTGAAGCTCCTTGTAATCAAGAAAACAAGATGAAAGCAGGCTATGAACGGAATGAGCTTAAGTTAAGGGAAGAGAAGATTTCTTCATTGGGATAGCGCAACGCTAAAGACAGCGCCGCATGCCTTGAGGCAGAGGAAGGATAAAGGCTGCCAGTCAGGTGCCGGCAGCCTTTATCCATGTTCCACGTAAGAACGCAGGGAGGATATTTACTGTGCTTACTGGGCTTCGAAACGCTTCAATTCTTCCAGCGTGTTGATGTTTCGGAAAGCATCGTCATCGGAAAAGCTGACTTCGCATACTTTCAAGGATGCATACCAGACATCGACCTTTCGTCCGCCAGCATGAAGAAAATCCGTCAGATGTTCGAGCAGCGAAGTTTTCATCAGGCAGAAAACCGGATGCACCTGGCGATTTTCTCCTTCGCCGGTGATGGCGACCGCCAAATCCGCTTGATCTGCCTCAAGTGCGGTGCCCAGGCGCTGGACCAGATCTTCGGGAAGAAAGGGGGAGTCGCAGGGTGCCGTCACGAGATACTCGGTTTCGCAGTGCGACAGTCCGGTTTGTATGCCGGCGAGCGGTCCGGCGAATCCCTGCACCTGGTCGGGCCAGACTGCCACGCCAAATGCTTCGTAAGGCGCAAGGTTCTGGTTGGCATTGATCATGAGTGTGCCGACTTGCGGAGACAGGCGTAGCATGACGTGCAAGGCCATGGGCATGCCGTTGAACATTTGTAATCCCTTGTCTACTGTGCCCATGCGGGTGCCGCGACCGCCGGCGAGTATCAGACCTGTGACCTGTTGAATATCCATGGTTTTCGAAGGGCTATATTGAGTTGCTGGATGGTTTATGATGGCGGCGCATCGCATCGTAGATGCGATGACGCATTGAGAACAACATTGTATAGCCTGCAAAGCAGGAAGGGACCGATTGCCTGTCGCTCGATATGTGATGCAGCAAAAGGAGCAACAAGGCGCTTTCATGCCTAGTCAACGATACAAGCACGAATTGGTTTAGACTAAACGGCGAAACCTTAAAAGGAAATGAAGGAATGAGTATTACAGTGGAAGCCGTCCGGTCGGCATTGTCGCAGGTGATAGATCCGAACACCGGCAAGGATTTGGTAGCAAGCAAGGCCGTCAAGAATATCCAGGTGGATGGTAATGACGTGTCATTGGATGTGGAGTTGGGATATCCCGCCAAGAGCCAGTTCGACCCGTTGCGCAAGGCTGCCATTGCGGCAGTGCGAGGCGTGCCGGGAGCCGGCAATGTCAGCGTAAACATGAGTTCCAAAATCGTGGCGCATACGGCACAGCGCGGCGTCAAGCTGATGCCCAACGTGAAGAACATCATTGCCGTTTCATCGGGCAAAGGCGGGGTTGGGAAATCCACCACCACCGTCAACCTGGCCCTGGCGCTTGCCGCCGAAGGTGCTCAGGTGGGCATACTGGATGCCGATATCTATGGCCCTTCGCAGCCCACGATGATGGGGATATCTGGTCGCCCCGAATCGAGCGACGGCAAGACCATGGAGCCGATGGAGAACTATGGATTGCAGGTGTCCAGCATCGGTTTCATGATCAATCCGGACGAGCCCATGGTGTGGCGCGGTCCCATCGTGACGCAGGCCTTGCAGCAATTGCTGGAACAGACCAACTGGCGCGACCTCGATTATCTGCTCATCGACATGCCCCCCGGTACCGGCGATGTGCAACTGACGCTGTCGCAGAAAGTGCCGGTCACCGGCGCGGTGATCGTGACGACGCCGCAGGATATCGCCTTGCTAGATGCGCGCAAGGGATTGAAGATGTTCGAGAAAGTCGGGATTCCGATTCTCGGCATCGTGGAAAACATGAGCGTGCACATCTGCTCGAATTGCGGTCATGCCGAATCCATCTTCGGCTCGGGCGGCGGTGAAAAAATGTGCAAGGACTACAATGTCGACTTCCTCGGCGCACTGCCGCTGACGATGGCGATACGCGAACAGGCCGACTCCGGCCAGCCGACGGTAGTGGCCGATCCGGATGGTCCGATTGCTGCCATTTACAAAGACATTGCGCGCAAGGTGGCTGTGAAAGTGGCAGAAAAGGCCAAGGACATGAGCAGCAAGTTTCCTTCCATCGTTGTCAAAAACGACTAAGCAGCAGACGTGATAGCAACGGGAGCGGGCATCTTTTGCTGCTTCCGGTTTCTTCCTGGCATTTGCGAACAGGAAGGTTTGTGGCATAGTTGGTGACACGAACGGCATCTCTTTGTATACGGATATATGGAAACAGAAGCCATACAGGTTGGTGTTGTCATGCGACGCAGACATATCGGCAATCGCTGGCAGCCTTATGCCTGGTCTCCCCTCGAAGTGGTTCACGATACTGGCGTCTTTCAGGAGCCTGTCTGCATTCTTGATGATGAAGCCGACTGGCGTTGGCTGTTTTCAAACATGCAAGTGCGCCTGTATACCGATGAGGCCGAAGGTTACTTCCTGAACGCCACATCCCCTAATCCCTGCTGGTTCATCATGTGGCGCCTTGAAGAGCATGATGGTGTAGAACTTGCAATTCCAAAAGCCGTTACGCTTTCCTATAACGAAGCTGCGCGCAAGATGGATGCCGGCGAACAGGTCGATACGCTTCCGCTGGAGAAGCAGTACTCCGACCATTTGCTCGCCTTCACAAACGCGTATTATCAGCCTGAGCCCAAGAAGAAGCGGCGCAAGCCATCCTTTGAAGGTGGTGCAGGTGTGGAGCAGATGGCCAAAGCCGAAAGAGATATCGATGGCGGCCGATAATTTTTTTTCACGCTGGTCGCAGCGCAAGTCGCAAGCGGATTATGCTGAAGCCGAACAGCCTCTTCCCAGGCAGGTCGAGGATCGCGATACGCTTTCAGGGGCGCAACCGGCTCCCACTCCGGAAGAGCCGCTGCCTCCGCCGACGATCGATGACGTGGCGAATCTCACCCACGACTCCGACTTTTCGCGTTTCGTGCGTCAGGATGTCGATGAAGCCGTGAAACGCTCGGCCTTCAAGAAGCTGTTCACCAATCCTCACTTCAATGTGATGGATGGTCTCGATATCTACATCGAAGACTACAACAAGTTCACGCCGATGACGCCCGCCTTGCTGGCATCGCTGAAACACGCGAAGGATTTGCTCAATCCTCCAGGCCTGAAAAAGCCGCCTCCGGCGGATTCCGACGTCAACGAGGTCGCGCCGGAATCGATGGAAGTGCCGAATCTGCAGGATGACGCAGTCACCACGACTGAACAGTCTGTGACTGAGCAGCAGGCGGAGCCGGAAAGTGCCGAAGCAGAGGAAGCAGAGGCGATGAACAACAACACAAAAATGAATGCAGATGCCGCTGAGCAGTTTGCATCGCAGCAGGCAGCAGAGCGCTTGCCTGATGATCATGACAAAGAAAAATCTTCTCCCCAAGGCGATTCATGAGTACTCAATTCAAGGTATGCAGCTGTAACGGCACCATGCCGCTGAATGCGGCAGCCGGTGAAAAGCTTGCAGCAGCGCTAGCCGGACAAAACGTATCGATGTCCAGTCAGTTGTGCCGGCGCGAGGTAGGCAATTATCTCCAGGCGCTGGATGGCGTGGATGAAGTGGTGGTGGCCTGCACGCAGGAGCGCGCCTTGTTCTCGGAGCTGGCGCAGCAAAAGCAGTCGGTCGCTCCGATTCGCTTCGTCAATGTTCGCGAAACCGGCGGCTGGGGCAGGGAAGGCGCTCAGGCGCTGCCCAAGATGGCAGCCCTGCTGGCGGCCGCTGCCTTGCCCGATCCCGAACCCGTTCCGGTCGTGGACTATGAATCCGGCGGGCATGTGCTGCTAGTCGGGCCGGCGCAACGCGTATTGCCGTGGGCGCAGCGCCTGCAGAGCCAGATGGCTATCAGCGTCTTGCTGTCCGAAGGCGGCGCAGGAATGCTCGGAGAGCGCGTATTCCCTGCCTATTCCGGTAGCGACATTCGCGTGCAGGGCTGGCTGGGCGCGTTCGAGGTCAGCTGGAAGCAGGCCAATCCCATAGACTTGGAAGTCTGCACACGCTGTAATGCGTGCATCACGGTTTGTCCCGAGGATGCGATCGATCTGACTTACCAGATCGACATGGACAAGTGCAAAGGGCATCGCGATTGCGTGAAGGCCTGCTCTGCGATCGGTGCCATTGACTTTGCGAGAACGGATGACGAGCGCAAGGCTGAATTTGATCTGATCTTCGATCTGTCGGACTCTCCGTTGATCACGCTGCACCAGCCGCCGCAAGGATACTTTGCGCTCGGGGCGGATGTGATGAAGCAGGCGGAAGATGTACTGAAGCTGACTCAAATGATCGGCGAGTTTTCAAAGCCGAAGTTTTTCATCTACAAGGAAAAGCTGTGCGCGCACGGCCGTAACAACAAGGTCGGCTGCAATCTGTGCGTGGAAGTCTGTTCCGCGGCCGCCATTTCGTCAGACGGCGATCACATCAAGGTCACGCCGCAGTTGTGCATGGGCTGCGGTGCCTGCACCACGGTCTGTCCTTCGGGCGCATTGGGTTACGCCTATCCGCGCGCGTCCGATATGGGAATGCGTCTGCGCACCTTGCTAAGCACTTATGGCAAGGCCGGCGGAAAAGATGCGGCGATGCTGCTGCATAACCAGGGGAAAGGCGCCGAGCTGATACTGGGCTTGGGCAAGCTGGCAAAAACTGGCAGCCTCAGTGGGATGCCGGCCCGGGTAATGCCGCTGGACTTGCATCACAGTGCATCGACCGGCATGGACCTGTGGCTGTCGGCCATCTGCTATGGCGCCAGCAATGTCGCCATCCTGGTAACGGACGACGATGCGCCGCAGTATGTGACGGCCTTGCAGCATCAGATCAACATCGCGCAGACGATACTGAATGCGCTGGGTTATGCCGGCAAGCACCTGGCGCTCATCAAGGCGGATTCCGAAAAAGAGCTGGACGCGGCATTGTCGATTCTGGTTCCGGCTCAGCGCCCGGCGCAGGTCGCGGTATTCAATGTGATGGCGGAAAAGCGCAGCACGCTGGATATGGCGATCAGTCACTTGGCCAAGCATGCGGTGGAAGCGCCTAACACCATTGCATTGCCGGCCGGCTCGCCTTTCGGTGCCATCGAAGTCGACAAGTCGAAATGTACCTTGTGCCTGTCCTGCGTCGGCGCTTGTCCTGAAGCCGCGCTGGCGGATAATCCCGATCTGCCGCAGCTGCGCTTCATCGAGCGCAATTGCGTGCAGTGTGGCCTATGCGAGAAGACTTGTCCCGAAGACGCGATCAGTCTGGTGCCCCAATTGTTGCTCACGGAGTCGGCGCGCCAGGCAGTGGTGCTCAACGAGGCACAGCCTTTCCATTGCATACGTTGCCAGAAACCATTCGGCACTGCGCAGATGGTGGAGCGCATGATCATGAAGATCGGCATGCATGGCGCGTTTGCGGGTAATCTGGATCGCCTGAAAATGTGCAGCGATTGCCGCGTGGTGGACATGGTCGAACAACAGAAGCAAACCAGTATTCTGGATCTGAAGCGTCTCTGAGGCGACCCGCCGGCATATGCCGGCGGATTCGCTTGAGCGTTCTGATTCGGTTCGGATATAAGAAAACCGCGCCTTGGCGGTGCCGATCCGCGCATGCCTTCCTATTCATTCATTATTCATTTCTCTGCCATATGAGCACACTTCCGACATCGTCATCTGAAATCAATCCTGAGCAGGAAGAGAGTGCTCGCGCCGACATGTATGGTTTGCTCGCCATGCTGTATTTCAGTGCGCCCGATTCCCAGTTGATGCAAGCGCTGGGGCAGGCGCAGCCTCAGGATGACAGTCTGCTCGGGCAGGCATGGAACGAACTGTCGGCGGCTTGCCGGAACATGGATGAGAGAGCTATCCGGGAGGAATACCAAGGGCTCTTCATCGGCGTGAGCAAACCGGAAATCATGCCTTATGGCTCGTATTATCTTTCAGGGTTTCTGATGGAAAAGCCGCTGGCCGAACTGCGCACCGACTTGGAAAAGCTGGGGCTGAGCAGGCCGGAAGGCGTTATAGAAACGGAAGATCATGTTGCCAGCCTGTTCGAGGTGATGCGCATCCTGATTCTCTCGCCCGAGTCGGAAGAAGGAGGGCTTGCAGCGCAGAAGCATTTTTACTCGGTCCATATCCGCTCGTGGATAGAATTGTTATGCGACGCGCTTGATCAACATCCCCGCGCGGTCTTTTACAAGCAGGTTTCCAATCTGACAAGAACCTTCGTTGAAATAGAAAATCAGGCGTTTGAAATGAGCTAATAGTTAATTTCAAACAAACTGATAGATATTTACAACCGCTTTAATAGGAAATCCGTTGCATAAACTCATTTCATTTCCTGGGGAAAACAAGTAAGCTATTGCCAAATGTAAATAAGGTCACAGATCTTGAGGAAGCTCACAACTTCTTCAAACTGTCAGGACAACAATCATTACAAGGTCCTGCTCAGGGTAATACCCGTAACATCCGACTTGGTTCATTGCCACTTTAGGAGGCTCCCCATGGCAGAGCAAAAGAAGGCCGCAAGGCGCAGTTTTTTCGCAGGGCTAGGACTGGTCGCCACAGCAGCCGCGGCCGCAAAACTATCTCCTTCCATTCCCGGCACATCCACTGAATCCGATAGCGCCTCCGCCCCCCCAGACCCGAACGACAAGGGGTATCGGCTGAGTGAGCACATCAAGAAGTACTACCGCACCACCACGATCTAATTTTTAGGGGACGATCATGCTCTTGACTCGCAAAGGCGACGCAGGTCAGCGTTCGCACGCCCGTTTGTCATCCAGTCTTTATGACAGCCTGTCGCGCGCTTTGCCGACCATGGACAGACGAAAATTCCTGCAACGTTCCGGTATCGGTGTGGGTGTCGGCCTCGCCGTAACACAACTCGGTCTGGTACAAAAGGCCAAGGCGGCCAATGCCGCAGCGCCCGGTAGCAATGCCGGCAAGCTGGAAGTGAAACGCACTGTATGCGGTCACTGTTCAGTGGGCTGTGCGATCGATGCCGTCGTTGAAAATGGCGTGTGGGTACGACAGGAACCGGTATTCGATTCACCGATCAACATGGGTTCGCATTGCGCGAAGGGCGCCGCAGTGCGCGAGCATGGTCATGGCGAGTACCGGCTGAAATATCCGATGAAGCTGGTCAATGGCAAATACCAGCGTATCAACTGGGATCAGGCACTGAAGGAAATATCCGAGAGAGTGCTGGAAATCCGCGAGAAAAGTGGTCCAGACTCGATGTTCTGGGTTGGCTCCTCCAAGCACAACAACGAGCAGGCCTTCCTGCTGCGTAAATTCGTTTCCTACTTCGGCTCCAACAACTGCGACCACCAGGCGCGTATCTGTCACGCCACCACCGTGGCGGGCGTGGCGAATACCTGGGGTTATGGCGCCATGACCAACAGCTACAACGATATGCAAAACGCCAAGGCGGTGTTTTATATCGGATCGAATGCTGCCGAAGCACATCCGGTTTCCATGCTGCACATGATGCATGCCAAGGAAAAGGGCACCAAGATGATCGTGGCGGACCCGCGCTTCACGCGTACCGCTGCGAAAGCCGATCAGTACATCCGCTTCCGCTCCGGTACTGACGTGCCTCTGTTGTTTGGCATGGTCTACCACATCTTCAAGAATGGCTGGGAAGACAAGCGCTATATCCATGACCGCGTTTATGGCATGGAAGCGGTTCGTGACGAAATCCTGAGCAAGTGGACGCCGGAAGCTGTTGAAGAGGCGTGCGGCGTGCCGGAAGCCGAAGTCTACAAAGCGGCCGAGACCCTGGCCAAGAACCGGCCATCCAGCATCGTCTGGTGCATGGGGCAGACCCAGCACAGCATCGGTAATGCCATGGTCCGTGCATCCTGTATCCTGCAACTGGCGCTGGGCAATATCGGCAAATCTGGCGGCGGCGCCAATATCTTCCGTGGCCATGACAACGTGCAGGGTGCCACCGACATCGGCCCGAATCCGGAATCGCTGCCCGGTTACTATGGCCTGGCTACCGGCACCTGGAAGCACTGGGCTTCGGTGTGGGGCGTCGATTACGAATGGCTGAAAGGTCGCTTCGCTTCTCAGGAACTGATGGAGAAGAACGGCATCACCGTGTCGCGCTGGATTGACGGTGTGCTGGAAAGTGATGATGTGCTCGATCAGCCGCACAGTCTGAAGGGTGTCGTGTTCTGGGGCCATGCGCCGAACTCGCAGACTCGCGGCCTGGAGATGAAAAAGGCGATGGACAAGCTGGACCTGCTGGTCGTGGTCGATCCTTTCCCGTCAGCGACGGCAGCCATGGCAGCGATGAAGACTGAGGGCCAGGTCAATCCGAATCGCGCAGTCTATCTGCTGCCGGCGACCACGCAATTCGAAACTTCAGGTTCTGTGACTGCTTCCAATCGCTCTATCCAGTGGCGTGAAAAAGTGATCGAACCGCTGTTCGAGTCCCGTACCGATCACATGATCATGCATCAGCTGGCTGAGAAACTGGGTTTCGGCAAGGAGCTGGTGAAAAACTATCGCATGGTCAAGGGCAAGGGCGGCATGGAAGAGCCTGAGATCGAATCCATCCTGGAAGAGATCAACCGCGGCACCTGGACCATCGGTTATAGCGGTCAGTCTCCGGAACGCCTGAAAGCGCACATGCGCAACATGCATAAGTTCGACGTCAAAACCTTGCGCTGCAGGGAAGGCAAGGATGAGGCAACCGGCTACGATCTGACGGGTGACTATTTCGGCTTGCCGTGGCCCTGCTTCGGTACGCCGGAGATGAAACATCCGGGCTCGCCGGTGCTGTACAACACCGATTTGCACGTGATGGATGGCGGCGGCAACTTCCGCGCCAACTTCGGCGTCGAGAAGGATGGCGTCAATCTGCTGGCTGAAGACGGCTCGCATTCGGTGGGAGCGGAGATCACAACCGGCTATCCCGAGTTCGACCATGTGCTGCTGAAGAAGCTGGGCTGGTGGAATGACCTGACTGAGGAAGAAAAGGTCGCGGCCGAGGGCAAGAACTGGAAGACCGATCCGTCCGGCGGCATCATTCGTGTCACGATGAAAGTGCATGGCTGTCATCCCTACGGCAATGCGAAGGCTAGGGCAGTGGTGTGGAACTTCCCCGATCCGATTCCTCAGCATCGGGAACCGATCTACAGTCCGCGTCCTGATATGGTGGCCAAGTATCCGACCCATGAGGACAAGGCCGCGTTCTGGCGCCTGCCCACGTTATACAAAACGGTTCAGCAGAAGAACGTCGAGCAGAAAGTGCATGAGCAATTCCCACTCATTCTCACATCCGGCCGTCTGGTCGAGTATGAGGGCGGCGGTGAAGAGACGCGTTCCAATCCCTGGCTGGCCGAGTTGCAACAGGATAACTTCGTCGAAATCAATCCGCAGGTGGCGTCCGCACGCGGCATCAGGAACGGCGAGTATGTGATCGTTGCGACACCGACCGGTGCGCGCCTCAAGGTCAAGGCTCTGGTGACGCCGCGCGTCGACATGCATCATGTGTTCGTTCCCTTCCACTTCTCAGGGTGGTGGCAGGGCAAGGACATGCTGGATTCCTATCCTCAGGGAGCTGCGCCTATCGTGCGCGGTGAGGCGGTCAATACGGCAACTACATACGGTTACGACTCCGTGACCATGATGCAGGAAACCAAGACCACGATCTGTAACGTTGAGAAGATTGTAGCCTGATCGCAGCCGGAAGCAGGCCGCTGACCAGCGTGCCTGCCTCACTCGATAAGCAAGCTTAGGAGAAAAAAATGGCGAGAATGAAATTCATCTGCGACACCGAGCGCTGCATTGAATGCAACGGCTGCGTGACGGCATGCAAGAATGAGAATGAAGTACCCTGGGGCGTCAACCGCCGTCGCGTGGTGACGGTGAATGACGGTGTGATCGGCAAGGAGAAATCGATTTCCGTCGCCTGCATGCACTGCTCGGATGCGCCGTGCATGGCAGTGTGCCCGGTGGACTGCTTCTACCATACCGATGAAGGCGTGGTATTGCATGACAAAGATATCTGCATAGGCTGCGGCTACTGCTCGTATGCCTGCCCGTTTGGCGCACCGCAGTTCCCTTCCGAAGGCACCTTCGGCATGCGCGGCAAGATGGACAAGTGCACCTTCTGCGCCGGCGGTCCCGAAGAGCATGGTTCGAAAGCCGAGTTCGAGAAATACGGCCGCAACCGCCTGGCGGAAGGCAAGCTGCCAGCCTGCGCGGAAATGTGTTCGACCAAGGCGCTGCTGGCCGGCGACGGCGACGTGGTCGCGGATATTTTCCGTACCCGCGTCATGCATCGCGGCAAGGGCAGCGAAGTCTGGGGCTGGGGCACCGCTTATGGCCAGCCGCCTGCGAAAGCCAACGAAAAGCCTGAGGAGAGCAAAGTATGAAACACATCACACTTGTTATCGCTTCGGTAGTGCTGCTGGCGGCGTGCGGTGAAAAGAGCCAGGTCACGGGTGAAGGCCGCGATCATGGCGATGCCGCTCCCTGGCAAGGTTCCAAGCATGGTTTTGTGGCAGGCGGCTGGACGCCGGGTGATCAGGCTAGCTGGCAGAAACAGATCCAGCAACGGAACCAGTCTCAGAACGAATACATCCGCGCTAGCCGATAGCGAAAGGAGGAGGCCATGAAAAAATACTTCGCCCGATTCCTGATAGGGATCTCGTTGCTGATGGGCGGCGTGGCAGCGGCGCAGTCGGTGCCCAACGTGCAGTCCGTCGATATTCTGAACCCGGAGCAGATGGAAGCCGCGCAGGCTGCACCCAAGCCTCACAATTCTGCGTCGGTGTACCGCCAGATCGCCGCCGGAGAAGAGCATTACGCCAGCATTCCTGCGCTGGAAGCGGGTGTGCTGATTCAGGCGCCCACGGCATTTCCAGGGCAGGCACGCGCCACCACGGCGGGTGAAGCCTGGCGCCAGTATCGTAATGGTCCGCTGGTTACTTATGGCGGCGCATTGCTGATATTCACCTTGGTCGTTCTGGCCGCGGCCTATTTCTTCAAGGGACCTGTCAAGCTTAAGGCTCCTCTGACTGGCCGCCTGATCGAGCGCTTCACCTCGGTTGAACGGTTGTCGCACTGGACCATGGCGATTACCTTCGTGATCCTGGCTGTGTCCGGGGTGGTGATGATGTTCGGTAAGTATGTGTTGTTGCCGATCTTCGGTTATCACATATTTGGCGCGCTCAGCTATATTTTGAAGACCGTTCATAATTTTGTCGGACCGGTATTTACCCTTTCCGTCATCGTGTTCTTCTTCATTTACGCGAGAGACAATCTGCCGCGCGCCGGCGACATGAAATGGATGGTCAAGGCGGGCGGCATGCTGGGCGGTGATCATGTCAGCTCCGGCCGTTTCAACGCCGGCGAAAAAGTCTGGTTCTGGTTCGGTGTAATCGGACTGGGCCTGATAGTGAGCGCATCCGGTTTTGTACTGGACATGCTGGTGCCCGGCATTCTCTACACGCGTGGCACCATGCAGATCGCAAACATCCTGCACATCGTCTCCACCGTGCTGATCATGGCCATGGCGCTTGGTCACATCTACATGGGTACGGTAGGCATGGAAGGCTCCTACCAGGCCATGCGTACCGGCTACGTGGACGATACCTGGGCCAAGGAACATCACGACCTGTGGTACGAGGACATACAGTCCGGCAAGGTGCCGCGCGTGCGTACGGAAGAGGGTGCCCAGGATGTGGCGGCGAAAGACGCGTCGCCCGCCAAGGCCTGATCTTTGCCAGCCAAAGCGGTGCAGATTGCACTGCTATCTGAAAGGTCGGCGCGGGATACCGGGCCGCCTTTCAGCGCAGTTGAACACGGATTGCCTGTCCTCGTGCGGGGCAGGCAATCCACACTCTGCCGCAATTTTGCCTATGAGTTAAATAGCCTGAATAATCAACACGCTAGCTGATAAATCCCCGACTTACCCACAGGCTTGACCACAGAATCTGTGGATAGCTTTGTAAGTGGATTGATCGCCATCAAATTCCGCTGGTCGAAAATACCCTCTTCATTTCCGACGTGCCGCCAGTCGCGCGGTATGTATTCCCATCTGCTTGTACAAGCGTGCGTAACTGTTGTTCCATGCCGATAGCGCCCGATACTGGCGTTGCACGGTCTGGCTGTCGCCTCGGGCTATCGGGCCCGTCAGCGCCTTTTCCGGCCCGGCATGGACCACGTTTCCCAGCGTGCCTTTTACCAGGGGCGCGATCATTTCCCGCGCTGCCTGTTCCGGTATGCCGGCTTTCATGTAAGCCTGCAGCGCCGCATCCAGCAGGGTGACCAGGTAATTCGACGCGAAGACTGCGGCTGCGTGGTAAATCAGCTTGTCTTCGGTACGGATATCGACCGGCAAGGCACCGATCGCCAGCATCGCGGGGCGCAGCATCTGCAAGGCTGCGGGATCGCCTTCCATGCCGCACCAGGTGCCGGCAAATGAATCAGCCGCTTGCTGCGCGGAGGCAAAGCTCTTGACCGGATGCACGCTTGCAATCAAGGCTCCTTTTTTCGCCAGCGCTTGCAGCACGGTGGAGGGCAGCGCGCCGCTGCAATGGAAAACGATGGCACCCGGGCGCAGGCAGGCTGAATTCGCCAGTTGCGCTGCCGCGGTGGCGATCTGGTCGTCCGGCGTCGCGATCAGGAAGATGTCGGCCGCCTGCAATTGCGTCGGTGTACTGATCGGCGTTCCGGCAGTAATGAAGCTGGCCGCCTGTCGGGAGCTTTCCAGCGAGCGTGTCAGTATCTGTCTTACTTCGAATGTCCGCTGGCGCGTCCACAACTGTCCCAGCGTCTGGCCCAGCTTGCCGCAGCCGATGAAGCTCAGGGTGCGAGGCGGCGAAGAGAAAAAAGGCTGCATGAATGTCCTGGGAAATTTGAAACCGCTACGCGATTTGCTCCAGCGCTTCCTGCTGCTGCAGCCACTCGCCTTCGCATTGTTCCAGTTCTTTCGCGCACTCAGCCTGGTCTGCGAGCAGGCCCATCAGTTCCTTCTTGTTGGCCGCATCGTAGATAGAGGGTTCGGCAAGGCGCGCATCGACTTGCGCTTTCTTTTCGTTCAGCACCGCCATCTGCTTTTCCAGTTGCGCGATGCGTTTTTCTATCGGCTTGCGCAATACCGACAAACGCTGGCGCTCTTCCGCTTCCAGGCGTTTTTGCTCGCGCCGGTTGCCGGTTTGGCTGGCAGTTGTGTCGGACAAATCCGCAGGGGCTGACGGTTCTGTTCTGCTGGCGAGCTTGGTGGCAAACAGCCACTGCCGGTAGTCGTCCAGATCGCCGTCGAAAGGCTGCAGCCTGCCGTCGGCCACGATCAGGAACTGGTCGGTGGTGGCGCGCAGCAGATGGCGGTCATGCGAGACCAGCAGCAGCGTGCCTTCGAATTGCGCCAGCGCCATGGTCAGCGCTTCACGGGTTTCGAGGTCCAGATGGTTGGTCGGTTCATCGAGCAGCAAGAGGTTGGGGCGCTGCCATACGATCAGCGCCAGTGCCAGCCGCGCTTTTTCACCACCGGAAAATGGCGCAATGGAACTGGTCGCCATGTCACCCGGAAAATTGAAGCTGCCGAGGAAATTGCGCAGTTCCTGTTCACGCGTGTCCGGCGCCAGTCGCATCAGGTGCCACAGCGGCGACTCATCGTGACGCAGCATTTCCACCTGGTGCTGGGCGAAATAACCGATGACCAGCCCTTTGCCCAGCCTTACCGTACCGTTCAGCGGTTCCAGTTCACCCGCGATAGTCTTGATGACCGTGGATTTGCCGGCACCGTTCACGCCCAGCAGGCCGATGCGCTGACCGGCCTGCAGCGAGAACGTGATGCCGTGCACGATCTTGTTTTCAACGTCATCGACCCGATAGCCGACATCCGCGCTATCGAGCACCAGCAGAGGATTGGGTGCTGAAAGCGGTTCGCGGAACTCGAATGAAAACTCGGCGGCTGCCCGCAGCGGCGCCAGCTCTTCCATGCGGGCCAGCGCCTTGATGCGGCTTTGCGCCTGCTTGGCCTTGGTGGCCTTGGCCTTGAAGCGGTCGATGAAACTTTGCAGATGGGCGCGCTGGCGCGTCTGCTTTTCCAGCGCAGCCTGGGCCAGTACCATTTGTTCCGCGCGCTGGCGTTCGAAAGCGCTGTAATTTCCGGAGTAACGTTTCAGCTTCTGCTCATCGATGTGCACCGTCACATTGACCACGCCATCCAGAAAATCGCGGTCATGCGAAATGATCAGCAGCGTGCCCGGATAGCGCTTCAACCAGTCTTCCAGCCAGATGATTGCATCGAGATCCAGGTGGTTGGTGGGTTCGTCGAGCAGCAGCAAATCGGAAGGACACATCAGCGCCTGTGCGAGATTCAGGCGCATGCGCCAGCCGCCGGAAAAGCTGGAGACCGGATGCTGCATCTGGTCCAGGCGAAAGCCCAGGCCGATCAGCAACTGTTCGGCCCGCGAGCGCACGGTGTAGGCATCGGCATCGGCCAGCGCGGCGTGCAGCTCCGCGATGCGGGTGCCGTTGTCCGCGTGGTGCGGATGGCTTTCGCACTCGGCCAGTTCTTTCTCCAACTGCCGCAGATGCACGTCGCCATCGATCGCATACTCGATCGCCGCACGCTCCAGCGCTGGCGTCTCCTGCGCGACATAGGCCATGCGCCACTTTGGCGGCATGCTGACTTCACCCTGGTCTGCATGCAGTTCGCCGCGCAACATCGCGAACAGGCTGGATTTGCCGGCACCGTTGGCGCCGATCAGGCCGACCTTGTCGCCGGGATGGATAGTGAGATCGGTCTGCTCGAACAGCGGCTTCACGCCGCGCATCAGGCTGACTTGCTGCAAACGAATCATTTATATTTCTTTTTCAACTGATCGGCGGTCACCAGGAACACCATGTCATCTCCTGCGCTGGTCGACAGCCAGGCGAGTTCAAGATCGGGGAAGGCGGCTTCTGCGTAGTCTCGTTCATTGCCGATTTCCACGATCAGCACACCGTCATCCGTCAGGCGTTGCGCTGCGCCTTTCAGAATCTTTCTGACCAGGTCCATGCCGTCATCGCCGCCAGCGAGCGCCAGTTGCGGTTCATGCAGATATTCCTTGGGCAGCTTGGCCATGGAATCTGAATTCACATAGGGCGGATTGCTGATGATGAGATCGTACTGCTTGCCATCCAGCTTGCTGTACAAGTCGGATTCGACCAGCGTGATACGGTCTGTCAGTTCGTAGTCGGCTACATTGCGTCGCGCCACTTCCAGCGCATCGGCAGAAATGTCGACGGCATCGATTTGCGCATAGGGAAATGCATCGGCCAGCATGAGGGGCAGGCAGGCGGAACCCGTGCACAGGTCAAGGATGTGGCTGACGGCTTCGGGATCGGCTATCCATGGAGAGAATTGATCGGGAATCAGTTCGGCGATGAAGGAGCGCGGAACGATCACGCGCTGATCTACGTAAAAACGATAGTCGCCCAGCCAGGCTTCGTTGGTAAGGTAAGCCGCAGGAATGCGATCGGTTGCGCGCAATTCGATCACGCGCTGCAGGTTTTCTATTTCATGCGGCAACAGGCGCGCATCGAGAAAGGGATCAAGCTTGTCCAGCGGCAGCTTCAGCGTGTGCAGCAACAGATAAGCGGCTTCATCGAAGGCATTGTTGCTGCCATGGCCGAAAAACAGCTCGGCGCTGTTGAAGCGGGTGACGGCGTAGCGCAGCAGGTCGCGCAGAGTGGAGAAGCTGTTGGGTGTCATCATGGTTGTAGTTGCAAGGTGTGACGGTGCATTGCAATAGGTGGTTCGCTACTCCTCCTCGATTGGGGAGGAGAGAGGAGGCCAATCCTAGAGCACAGCGCTTCGTTCTCACCTTCCCCTTCAAGGGGAAGGCCGGGATGGGGATGGGTT
>JAFAGG010000068.1 GCA_023422955.1 Pseudomonadota bacterium
CCAATACGGATTCGGGAATCTTGTACGACTTGCTCATGGGACGAGAAGCGGGTTCGAAGATAAAACGTTCATCGGAATGCCTTTGCATAATAAAAAAAGGCGCGGAAAATCCGCGCCTCTATTATGCGACAAGCCGAAGGCTTATGCCTTGACCGCCGGTTCGGTCGCGCGCAGGCGAATGTGCAATTCGCGCAACTGCTTCTCATCCACCGCGGACGGTGCCTGCGTCAACAGGCATTGCGCACGCTGCGTCTTGGGGAAGGCAATCACGTCGCGAATCGATTCGGCACCGGCCATCATGGTGACGATACGGTCCAGGCCGAAAGCCAGACCACCGTGCGGCGGCGCGCCATACTGTAGTGCATCCAGCAGGAAGCCGAACTTCATCTGCGCTTCTTCCGCACCGATATTCAACGCGCGGAACACCTTGCTCTGCACATCGGCGCGATGGATACGCACCGAACCGCCGCCGAGTTCCCAGCCGTTCAGCACCATGTCGTAAGCCTTGGCCAGCGCCTTGCCCGGATTGGTTTCGATCAGGTCTTCATGACCATCCTTGGGCGAGGTGAACGGGTGATGCAACGCGACCCAGCGCGCGCTTTCCTCATCGTATTCGAACATCGGGAAATCCACCACCCACAATGGACGCCATTCTTTTTCGAACAGGCCGTTGGCTTTGCCAAATTCGCTGTGACCGATTTTCACACGCAAGGCACCGATCGCATCGTTGACGACTTTCGTCTTGTCGGCGCCGAAGAAAATCAGGTCACCATCCTGAGCACCTGTTTTTTCCAGGATCGCGTTCAGTGCAGCGTCGTGAATGTTCTTGACGATAGGCGATTGCAAGCCGTCGCGGCCTTTGGCCAATTCATTGACCTTGATGTACGCGAGGCCCTTGGCGCCATAAATCGCGACAAACTGCGTGTAGGCGTCGATCTCGGAACGAGGCATGACAGCGCCGCCCGGCACGCGCAAGGCGACTACACGACCGTCTTCCATAGCCGCAGCACCGGCGAACACTTTGAATTCCACGTCCTTCATCACGTCGGTGAGTTCCGTGAATTCCAGCTTCACGCGCATGTCCGGCTTGTCGGAGCCGTAGAGCGCCATCGCGGTAGCGAAGTCCATGACCGGGAAGGGATCGGGCAGATCCACGCCCAGCGTCTTCTTGAACACCATGCGGATCATGCCTTCGAACAGGTCACGGATTTCCTGCTCCGACATGAAGGAAGTTTCGCAGTCGATCTGCGTGAATTCCGGCTGGCGATCGGCGCGCAGGTCTTCATCGCGGAAGCACTTGGTGATCTGGTAGTAGCGGTCGAAGTTGGCGACCATCAGCAATTGCTTGAACAGCTGCGGCGATTGCGGCAGCGCGAAGAAATTGCCGGGATTGACACGCGACGGCACCAGGTAGTCGCGCGCGCCTTCGGGCGTGGACTTGGTCAGCATCGGCGTTTCGATATCGATGAAGCCATTCTCGTCGAGGAACTTGCGCACTTCCATCGCGACCTTATAGCGCAGGCGCAGGTTGTTCTGCATTTGCGGGCGGCGCAGATCCAGCACGCGATGCGTCAGGCGCGTGGTCTCTGACAGGTTGTCGTCATCGAGCTGGAACGGCGGCGTGACGGAAGCATTCAGCACTTCCAGTTCATGACACAGCACTTCAATCTTGCCCGAAGTCAGGTTCGCATTGTGCGTGCCTTCGGGGCGGCTGCGCACCACGCCGGTGATGCGCAGGCAGAATTCGTTGCGCACGACTTCGGCACGGCTGAACACTTCCGCGCGATCGGGATCGCATACCACCTGCACCAGGCCTTCACGATCGCGCAGATCGATGAAGATGACCCCGCCGTGATCGCGGCGGCGATGTACCCAGCCGCACAGGCTGACGGTTTGACCGAGAAGCGCCTCGGTAGTGAGGCCGCAATAATGTGTTCGCATCGACATGTTTGTTTTCCAGTTGTGGTCTTCTTTAATCGGTTTCACGCTCAGGTGACGCAGGCATTCAAGCCTTGCTGTCTGCCACTTGCGGGGGATCGGTGATGATGGTTTTTTCTAGCGCTTCCGGCGCGACGACGCCCATGGACACAATGTATTTCAGAGCCTCATCGACACTCATGTCAAGCTCGATGGCATCGGTCTTGGGAACCATCAGGAAAAAACCGGAGGTCGGGTTCGGCGTGGTCGGCACATAGATGCTGATGTAGCCGTCAGGCAGATGGTTGCGCACATCGCCGCCCGGCACGCCGGTCAGGAAGGCGATGGTCCATGCGCCCTGGCGCGGGTACTGCACCAGCACGGCCTTGCGAAAGGCATTGCCGGACGAGGAGAACAAGGTATCGGATACCTGCTTGACGCTGGAATAAATGGAATTCACCACCGGTATGCGGGTCAGCAGCAACTCCCACACACGCACCAGCTTGCGGCCGAAATAGTTATGGGCGACCATGCCCGTCACGAAAATGATGAGCAAGGTCAGGACGGTGCCTACCCCGGGAATATCCATACCGACCAGCACGCGCGGCTGCCACGCTTCCGGCAGCAGCAATAGCGACTGGTCCAGGGTGCCGACAATAATCCCCAGCACCCACAGGGTGATTGCCAACGGCACCAGTATCAGCAAGCCGGTTACAAAGTATTTTCGCATCGCTCCTCGGAGGGCTACCGGCACCAGGAACATCAATGCCGCAATCAAAAATCTACGCATGCCTGGGTCGCCCTTATCGATCTGGTTTATATAGATCCGATTTAACTGCCTGATTATCCACAACTCGGCGAACTAGCGCTGGAGCTGCCACCCTCGGAAGAAGCACCTGCGCTGTCGCCGGCAGTTTTGGCCGAACCGTTATTACGGAAATCCGTCACGTACCAGCCGGTGCCCTTGAGCTGAAATCCGGCGGCGGTGAGCTGTTTCTTGAAAGCGGCCTGGCTGCAAGAAGGACATTCCGTCAGGGCTGCATCAGAGACCTTTTGCAGCACGTCTTTGGCAAAGCCGCAGGCTTCACAACGATAGGCATAAATAGGCATAAAAAAATCTCCGCGAAAACGTCCAAAACCCTGAATTATAAAGGCATTCTGGCGCGTTTTCCGGAGATTGATGCGATCCGTCGCATCGGCGGCGACCAAGTTGACAAGCAAGGATGGACTTGCGGCGAAAGCTTGTCTATTCGGTCACGGGCATGGCCGACTTGCCTGCCAGGGAAGGCAGCAGCGAACCGATGATCATGCCGAAGAAACTGACCAGCAAACCCGCCAGCTGGGGCGGCCAGATGGATTCTGCGGCAAACACTTCCATCAATATCCAGGTTGCCAATCCGCCTATCGTGGAAAACAGGGCGCCCTGCGTCGTTGCCCGCGACCAGTACAGGCCCATCACCAGCGGAATGAAGGCGCCGACCAGCGTGACCTTGTAAGCATTGCCAACCAGTTCGTAAATCGAGGAACCTTCCATCAGCCATGCGTAAATGGTGACGGCGATGGTAAAGAGGAAGACGGTAATGCGCGTGGCCCGCAACTGCTGACGGTCATTCATGGGCATGAACTGGCGAAGAATGTTTTCCACCACGGTGATGCTGGGCGCCAGCAGCGTCGCGCTGGCGGTTGACATGATGGCCGACAGCAGAGCGCCGAAGAACAGGATTTGCGCCATCTGCGGCGCACGCTCCAGAATCAGGGTAGGAAGAATATGACCTGCGGTATCGGCGTCGATATGTCGCGCCACCAGTGCCGGGTCGATCAGATAAGCCGCATAAGTAATGAACATGGGGACGAAGGCAAACAGCAGGTAGAAGCTGCCGCCGATGACTGCTCCCCAGGCCGCGACATCGGCGCTCTTGGATGACATCACGCGCTGAAACACGTCCTGCTGCGGAATTGAGCCCAGCATCAGGGTGACGGCTGCGCCGATGAAGGCCAGCATGCCGGCCAGCGTGAACTCGGGGCGCATGTCGAGCTTGCCCGCTTCCGCTGCATGGGTAATGACGGTGCCAGCGCCGCCGGCCAGGTCGCCCATAAAATAGGCAATGAACAGCAAGCCCACCACGATGATGATCATCTGAAAGAAATCAGTCATCGCCACTGACCACATGCCGCCGAACATCGTATAGGTTCCTACGATGGTTGCACCCAGCACCATGCCCATGACCAGGGAAATCGCGCCGCCCGACAGGATTTGCGCCACCATGCCCAGCGCCGTAATTTGTGCCGCGACCCAGCCCAGATAAGACAGCAGGATGCAGACGGACACGATGACTTCCACCACGCGGTTGTAACGATGGCGGTAGTAGTCGGCAATCGTCAGGAGCTTGAGCTTGTACAGCTTGCGGGCGAAGAACAGGCCGACCAGTACCAGGCACATGCTGGCGCCGAATGGATCTTCGATCACGCCGCCCAGACCGTGGGTGACGAACTCACCCGGCACACCCAGCACCGTTTCGGAACCGAACCAGGTAGCGAATACGGTGGCAATAACGATATAGAGAGGAAGGGAACGGCCGGCGACTGCATAGTCACCGGTGTTGTGCACCTTGGTAGCCGCATACAGGCCGATGCCGATGGATACGACCAGATACAGAATAACGAAACCGCCCAGGGCATTCATAACTACCTCCTGAAAAGATTTGGGCGATTATAGCCTTCGACTTACCCTGCAACAATGGCGCAAGCATGTCGCTGTCTTTTTTTCAGGGAGCACGGGAGTTAATGTGAAGCTTCGCCTTATCGGTGCAAAGGGCATAAAAAAAAGAGGATGATTGCTCATCCTCTTTTAGCTTGATGCCTTGCGAAACGATGTCAGGCAGTGACCGGAGTCGGCACGTCGCCTGCATGATCCGAAGGTGGTGCGGGCGGCTGCTCGCCTGCTGTCTTGGGCGGACGCGGCGGATTGCCTTCCATGATGTCGTTGACTTGCTCGGCATCCAGCGTTTCCCACTCCAGCAAGGCCTTCGCCATCGCATCCAGCTTGTCGCGGTTGTCTTCGATCAGCTTTCTC
>JAFAGG010000057.1 GCA_023422955.1 Pseudomonadota bacterium
GGCCAAGACCACGGCCATGCTGACCAAGCTGTCGGAACAGAAGCTGCCCTTCATCTCGATTCTGACCGACCCGACCATGGGCGGCGTATCCGCATCCTTCGCTTTCCTCGGCGATGTGGTGATGGCCGAACCGAAGGCGCTGATCGGTTTCGCCGGTCCCCGCGTGATCGAAAATACCGTGCGCGAAAAACTACCGGCCGGTTTCCAGCGCGCCGAGTTCCTGCTGCAGAAAGGCGCCATCGACATGATCGTGGATCGCCGCAACATGCGCGAAGAACTGGCGCGCCTGCTGGCCCTGCTGCAACGTCAGTCGGTGGAAGTGCTGGCCTGATTTTTCTTTCCGGCCCGGTGCCGGTACAGGCAGTCATGAAGCATTCTGCATTGCAGTCCGGGTTGGACTATGTATTCAGCTTTTTCGAGCGCGGCTATCGCCGCCAGACGGGCCGTTATGACCGCGAGGTCAGACGGCCCGACGTGTTTGCAGCCATCGCTGCCGACCATCACATTCTTCCTCTGCCAGCGCGCACCATCCTGATCACCGGCAGCAAGGGCAAGGGCACTTGCGCGCGCCTGGTGGCAGCCTATCTTCAGCAACAGGGGAGAAAGGTCGGCCTGGTCGTCACCCCGGAAGAACGTCATCATCTGGATCGCATACGCATCGATGGCCGGCCGATCGCCGCGGCGGATTTTCTGCGGCTGCTTGCTTCCTTTCAGCCGGCGCTGGACGCGACTGCCGATGCAAGCGCCGATGCAAGCGCCGATGCCTATTACCATCCGCCCACGGCTATCTTCCTTCTGATTGCGCTGAAATATTTTCGTGAACGCGAAGTCGATTACATCGTGATAGAAGGCGGTCGCGGTGCGCAGTTCGATGAAATAGGGCAGTTGCAGGCAGCGGTGGGCATCGTTACCAGCGTATTGCCGGAGCATCTGAAAAAACTGGGGCCGACCTTGCGCGACGTCTGCCTGGGCAAGTTCAGCCTGGCCAGCCACTGCGAAGTGGTGGTGTGCTCGGCGCAAAGCCGGCAGCAGGCGCAGCTGATGGATATCCCTGTTGAAAGCGGCAAGCTTCGCGTGGCCGAGCTTCGCGATGTTATTTTTCATAATCGTCCCGCGTGGCTAGCGACGGCCGATGCGATGGCGCGCGAGGCCTTGCAAGTCTTGGGCATGCAGCCAGGCGCTTTCCCTCAGGATGAGAATATCTTTGCTTCCTGCCAGTTGATCACTGAACGCAATGCACCGATGCTGCAGCAGGAGCAAGTGGTGTTTCTGGATGGCGCGATTGCTGCGGATTGCCTGGATTTCGCTTATATAGTCTCGGAGCAGTGCAGGCCGAATGCGATCGTATTCGGGATGAGCGCCGACAAGGATGCACAGGCCATCGCCGATGCATTTGCTGCTCAGGGTTATGAAAACCAGTTTTTCTTCAAGGCTGGCAGCGGCATCAATCATGTCGCGCCGCTGCCTTTTGTCACCCAGTGGGCGGGCAGTTTCGATACCAAAACCGGCCTGGATCAGGCATCACGCACTGCCTTGCTGGAACTGATCGCGGGACACAAGCGGGTGTATGTCGTGGGTGTGCAGATCTTCCTGCGCTCGGTGCGCAATGCACTGATATGAACGCATCGCCGCATGAGAAATGCGTGCCGTATCAATTCGATAGGAAGCATAAATGATGAAGTGGCAGGACATACGTAAGGCTTGGAGCGACAAGCCGATACAACTGGGACTGGAGCGCGTGCAGCGCGTGCGGGATTCCCTGGGGCTGGCGCAATCGCCGCCGGTTGTCATCACGGTGGGCGGCACCAATGGCAAAGGTTCGACCTGCGCAATGCTGGAATCCATGTTGCTCGCAGCCGGCTATCGGGTCGGTTGTTATACCTCGCCGGAATTTCTGCATTTCGGCGAACGCATACGCATCAGCGGCGTGCCGGCATCGGATGAGCAACTGCAGTCAGGTTTCGAATTCGTGATCAGGGATGATGCGGCCCAGGCGCTGTCGGCGTTCGAGCTGGAAACACTGGCAGCGCTGAAGATTTTTGAAGACGCCAAACTGGATGCCTGGATACTCGAAGTGGGACTCGGCGGGCGACTGGATGCAGTCAATGTCATCGATGCCGATGTTGCGATCGTGACCAGCGTGGATCTCGATCACAAGGAATATTTGGGCGATACGCGCGAGGCGATAGGCATGGAGAAGGCAGGCATATTCCGCCCGGGCAAGGCGGCAATCTGCAGCGATCCGGTGCCGCCGCAATCGCTGGTGCGTCATGCCGAGGCAATCGGCGCAGACTTGTGGCTGTTCGGGCGCGACTTCAATTACCAGGGCGACAAGCAGCAATGGAGTTATGGCGGCCGCGAGCAAAGGCGCAATGCATTGGCTTACCCGGCGCTGCGCGGCGTCAATCAGCTGCTTAACGCCTCGGCCGCACTCGCCGCGCTGGAAGCCCTGAAGCTGCGGCTGCCGGTCGGCGCGCAGGAAGTGCGCACCGGCCTGGCGACCGTGGCCTTGCCCGGACGTTTCCAGGTCTTGCCGGGCCGACCTTCCGTCATCCTGGATGTGGCGCACAACCCGCATGCCGCTGCGGCACTGGCGCAGAACCTGGATAACATGGGTTTTTATCGCTATACCTATGCCGTGTTCGGCGCGATGCGCGACAAAGATATCGCCGGCATGCTCGCGCACCTGAAAGGGCGCATCGATCACTGGTGCCTTACCGATCTGCCCTTGCCGCGCGCGGCAAAGGTGGCCGAGCTGGCTGCAGCACTTGAGGCCGCAGGAATTACGCCGAGCGAAGATGGACAGCGCAGCATTGCGACCTTCGATTCGCCGGTTGCCGCTTATGCAAATGCGCTGAGCCGCGCCGAGGAGAGTGATAGAATTGCGGTTTTCGGATCCTTCGTGACAGTCGCTAGCGTCATGCAAGCCCGATAGTCTGCACATTCACTGACAAGCTGATAATTCACCAGATGGGTTTCTCTTTATTCGGCAAGAATAAGCAATCTGCATCGGATACCAATACCGATACCGATGGATTGGAAGGAAAGGCAGCGCCACGCAGGCGCAAGAAAAATGCCGAACAGCCTGTCGATCCGGTATTGCCTGAAAAGAAACGCGCTCGCCGGCGCCTGGTCGGAGCGGCTGCCATGGTACTGGCAGCCATTATCGGATTGCCCATGTTGCTGGAATCCGAGCCGCAATCCCTGGCGGACGATTTCCAGATTCATATCCCTTCGATAGACAAGGCGCCGGTCGATACCAGGGTGGCCTCGCTCGCGGACGAAACTCAGGCCGCTCCGCTCGTGCCAGTCTCCGTTGAGACTAAGCCGCAAGAACCGGCCGCCAAGCCAGCTGCACCTGCTCCCGCTCCCGCTTCTGCACCAAAGCCCGCGCCCGGAGATAAAGCCGAGAAGCCCAAGGCTGACAAGTCGCCATCCGTATCCGCGCCGGCAGCGCCTGCTGCAAAGCCCGAGACGCCCAGGAACACGCCATCCGCCTCCAGCACCGAAAGCGAACGTGCCGCGCAGGTGCGCGCACTCCTGGAAGGCAAGAATACGCCGGTTGCCAGTACCGCCAAGTCATCCGCGGATAACAAAACAGATGCCAAAACGGATGCCAAGCAGGGCAAGTTTGCGCTGCAGGTTGCCGCCCTGGGGTCGGTCGAGAAAGCCAAGGAATTGCAGGGCCGGTTGAGCAAGGCAGGTATCAACTCTTACACCGAGAAGGTGAAAGTGTCTGGCAGCGAGCAGATCCGCGTGCGGGTCGGACCGTTTGCCAGCCGCGAAGAAGCGGACAGGATGCGGGGCAAGCTGTCCGACTTGGGGTTGAACGGCATGGTGATGCCTCTCTGAGCCAGGTGAAGCCACGTGACCGCTTTCGATTACCTGGTGATACTGATACTGCTGTGTTCCATCGTCATCAGTACTTTCCGTGGTCTGGTGAGAGAGGTGTTGTCACTGGTGAGCTGGGTAGTCGCCTTCATGGCGGCGAACGCTTACGGCGAATCACTGTCGATATTGTTGCCGGACGTCATACCCGGCGGACTGACGCGACTGATCGTGGCTTTTCTGGCATTGTTTATCGGTGCGCGCATCCTGATGTCCCTGGTGACCATGGCGGTGGACGCGGGTATACGCTCAGTCGGGCTGACGGTCATGGATCGTGGCCTGGGCGGCTTGTTCGGCCTGGCGCGCGGTGTGGTGATCGTGATGACGGTCGTCATGCTGTGCGGCCTGACCGCCATCCCTCGTCAGCCGGTATGGACCGAGGCTTTGCTGAGTCCGCTGGCAGTGACGACGGCCCATACCATCCTGCCTTATTTGCCGGGCGAGTTGGCGCAACGCATTCAGTTTTGATGCACAAATTTGAACACGGTTTGAATCGCAGTTTTAATCATTTGATTTAGGAGTCCACCATGTGTGGCATTGTCGGCGCAGTCTCCCATTCTCCCGTCAACCAACTCATTTACGATGCGCTCCTGCTGCTGCAGCATCGCGGCCAGGACGCAGCGGGTATCGCCACCATCAACGGCAATACCTTTTCCATGCACAAGGCCAACGGATTGGTGCGCGACGTTTTCCGCACCCGTAACATGCGCTCGCTGCCCGGCAATTCCGGTATCGGCCAGGTACGTTATCCGACTGCGGGTTCCGCTGCTAGCGCGGAAGAGGCGCAGCCTTTCTACGTGAATGCGCCTTTCGGCATCACGCTCGCGCACAACGGCAACCTGACCAACTCGGAGCAGCTCAAGGTCGAGATGTTCAAGAACGACCGCCGCCATATCAATACCAACTCCGACACCGAAGTCTTGCTAAATGTATTGGCCCATGAAATACAGGAAGCCAGCACCGGTTACACGCTTGATCCTGCTGCCGTGTTCAGGGCGGTGACGGTGCTGCACAAGCGAGTGCGCGGCGCTTACGCAGTCGTGTCACAGATCGCAGGTTATGGCTTGCTGGCCTTCCGCGATCCTTACGGCATCCGTCCGCTGTGCATAGGCGTCAAGGAATCCGAGCAAGGGTCGGAATACCTGATCGCCAGCGAATCGGTAGCGCTGGACGGACTGGGTTTCCGCTTCCTACGCGACGTGATGCCGGGCGAATGCATCTTCATCGACATGGATGGCAAGCTGCATAACCAGCTGTGCGCAGACGATGCCGTGCTCAATCCCTGCGCCTTCGAGTTCGTTTACCTGGCTCGTCCCGACTCGGTCATTGATGGCGCTTCCGTGTATGCCACGCGCCTGAAAATGGGCGAATACCTGGCGGAGAAAGTGCGCCGCGAAATGTCGCTGGGCGATATCGACGTGGTGATGCCGATTCCCGATTCATCCCGTCCGGCAGCCATGGAACTGGCATTGAAGCTGAACCTGAGCTACCGCGAAGGCTTCATCAAGAACCGCTACATCGGCCGCACCTTCATTATGCCGGGACAGTCGGTGCGTCGCAAATCGGTGCGCCAGAAACTCAATGCCATCGGCGCCGAGTTCAAGGGCAAGAGCGTCTTGCTGGTCGATGATTCCATCGTGCGCGGCACCACCAGCCAGGAGATCGTGCAGATGGCGCGCGAGTCGGGCGCCAAGCGTGTGATCTTCGCGTCGGCAGCGCCGCCGGTACGTTATCCCAACGTGTACGGCATCGATATGCCGACCCGTAATGAGCTGATCGCGCATGGTCGCGATGATGAAGAAATCCGCCGCGAGATCACGGCCGATCGCCTGATCTATCAGGATCTGGATGCACTGACGCGCTCCATCTCCGAGGTCAATCCTTCCTTGCAGGATTTTGAGTTGTCTCCCTTTGATGGCCGTTATGTCACCGGCGACATTTCACGCGATTACCTGGATCGTCTTGAGCTGGCGCGTAACAAGCCCAAGGTGGACACGGAAGAGACAGTCCGCTCGCAACTGAATCTGAATCTCGCGACCACGGACTGAGCAGCCTCGGCTGGCAGCCTTGGGGCGGCATGCCGGCCGCCCCAAGATGTTATTTTGGATTTGCAGGAATTTGCTTTACGCTTGCACAGCACCGATTTGATATTGCCTGCGGGCGCGGGAATCGCCCCGGCAAGTGCAGCTAAAAGGGAAGCCTGGCATGAACCCGTTTAGCCGGCGCTGAACGGGTTTTTTATTGACGACAGTCCGGACGGGCTGATACATGCACTACCGGATGGTTTCGGAAGTGCCTCCACGATACAGGTTCAGCATGAACAAGAATTCACGCTACGGCTTCACCACTACCATCCTGCACAGCGACCGCCAGAAGACGATCGAGCATGGTTCGGTGCATAAACCCATCCATACTTCGGTGACGTTCGGCTATGCCGATGCGCGCGAACTGGCCGCCGTGTTCCAGGGTCGCAAGCCGGGTTTTCGTTATGGCCGCCAGGGCAATCCCACCGTGGCCGCACTGGAAGACAAGATCACGCGCATGGAAAACGGTTTTGCCACCACCTGCTTTGCTACCGGCATGGCGGCGATTGCGGCGGTGGTGCAGGCCTTGCTGCGCGAAGGCGACCATGTCGTGTCGTCGGCATTCTTGTTCGGCAATACCAATAGCCTGTGGCAAACCGTGAATGGGCAGGGCGTGAAAGTATCGCTGGGCGATGCGACCGATGTGGCGAACGTGGAAGCCGCACTCACGCCGGCTACGCGCATGGTGTTCGTGGAAACGATCGCCAACCCGCGCACGCAGATCGCCGACTTGAAGCGCATCGGCGACCTGTGCCGCGAGCGCGGCTTGCTGTATGTGGTCGACAATACCCTGACTTCGCCTTACCTGTTTCAGCCCAAGGAGGTCGGCGCCAGCCTGGTCGTCAATGCGCTGACCAAGTTCATAGGTGGGCATGGCAACGCGCTGGGCGGCAGCCTGACCGATACCGGGCTTTACGACTGGAGCTTGTTTCCCAACATCTTCGACAGCTACAAGCGTTTTCCTACCGAGCAATGGGGCATTTCCCAGATCCGGGCCAAGTCGCTGCGCGATTTCGGCGCGACGCTGGGACCGGAAGCTGCGCATCATCTCGCTGTCGGCGCCGAGACCATGGCCTTGCGCATGGAGCGCGAATGCGCCAATGCCGCCGCGCTGGCCAGCATGCTGGCAGCCGATGAGCGCGTGGCAGCGGTGTATTACCCGGGACTCGCCGAACATCCACAGCACGCGCTGGCGTCCGAATTGTTCCGCGCACACGGCAGCCTGTTCAGCTTCGAACTGAAGGAAGGAATGGACTGCTTCGATTTTCTGAATCGTTTGCAACTGGCTATCCCTGCCAGCAATCTCGGCGATACGCGCACCCTGATCATTCCTGTCGCTCACACCATTTTCTATGAGATGGGGCCGGAGCGGCGTGCCAGCATGGGCATCGCGGAATCGCTGATACGGGTTTCGGTCGGCATTGAAGACGCCGACGACCTGCTGCAGGATTTCCGCCAGGCTTTGGCGGCCTGAGTGTAGCTCGGCTGTAGTTCGGCTGTAGTTCGGCTTACGGCAGCACTTGCTGCGCCGTCGCCTGGTTCAGCCACTTGGATGCAGCTTTGGGTTCGAAAGCCTGCATGTGCTGCAGCAGCATGGCCGGCGTGTCGGCGTGGACCAGCAATTCCGCGTGCTCGGGCTTCACGAAGCGCTGCGATACCAGGTGCTGCATGAAATCAAGCAAGGCTTGATAGAAACCGTCTACGTTAAGTAGGCCGATGGGCTTGTCATGAAAACCCAGCTGCGACCAGGTCAGCACTTCAAACAATTCTTCCAGCGTGCCCATGCCGCCGGGCATCGCGATAAAGCCATCCGACAGGTCCGCCATCATCGCCTTGCGTTCATGCATGTCCTTTACCACATGCAGCTTGGTGAGTTCGAGATGGCCGACTTCCTTTCTCATCAGCGCCTGCGGAATCACGCCGGTGACTTTCATGCCGAGCTGCAGCATTTCATTGGCAACGATACCCATCAGGCCGATATTGCCGCCGCCGTAAATCAGGTTGATGTTGGCGGCTGCCAGTGTGCGGGCCAGTTCGCGCGCTGCGTCGGTGTACACAGGCGAAGCGCCGACAGATGAGCCGCAGTAAACGCAGAGGGATTGGAAGGTGCGAGGCATGTGATAAACGTGGTTCGGTGAAAACGAAGCTTATTGTAGGCGATAGGGAGGCGGGCGATAGGCTTATGTCGTCCGGGCCGAATCGGTGCTCGTATCAGTGGCAAGGATTTCCCGTATCACGCATTCCTGTATCGCCGGCGTAGAGGCAAGCGCTACATGGCCTATGCCTCTGAAAGGAATATTCTTCGCGCCTGGCAGCACAGACGAACTTTGCGGTGCAATGATGTTGTCATGCAGGGAATAAAGAGAAACGAAGCGGGGCATGCGCTGCTCGCTTTCGCTGTCCTGCAGCCGGCATAACCATTCGCTGGCCTGTCCTTCCTGCGCCTTGCCGCTCCATCGCATCTGCTGCGAATTCATACCCAAACCGAAATTGGCCAGTCCCGTGCCGCGGTGCGGCGAACCCAGCGTGATGACTTTCGCTATCCTTGCATCGCCTGCCGCGCGCAGGTAGGCGCGCGCTACCAGTCCGCCCATGCTGTGCGCGACGATGATGATTGTTTCGTGTCCCGTTTCTGCGCACAGCGCATTGACCGCATCGCGCAGGCGAGGTATGTAGTCATCGATATCGCCGAACAGCGGTTCCAGGTCGATGGCGTGATGCGTGATATGCGCGGCTGTCAGCGCCTTGCTCATGCCATGCCAGTAGCCGCTGTTGCAGCCGTAACCGTGTATCAGCAGCACCGGAAGACCGATGGGATCGACAGCGGGGCGTCTGGAGAAGGCCAGGAAAGGCATGGACCAGGATGAGCAGTACATCGTGGCCCTGAACTCGCTCAGGTACAAGTGCAGCCATTCAGTCCGGGACAGCCGGGCGTCTTCAGCGAGCGGGCCGCAGTAATGCCGATTGATGAAAAAATTGTTGGCGGTAATGCCCAGGCGCACCAGCAGTATGAATCCTGGACCCAGCACAAGAGAGAGAGGCCAGTCCAGGTGCAGAACCGAATGCGCAGCAAGCGCGATGGCAAATGCGACCAGGCCTTGCAGCAGGAGCAGGAGTCGGGTGAGGAGGGCGGTCATGTGCTTTATGGGTAGCGCGTATCCCGCCCGGGCGTCGGCTCAGGCAGCAGCCTTTTTGCGGGCGGAAGCCCTGGTTTGGACCAGGCGCGTGCCGGCCATGCGGTCATGCAGGAATTGTCGTTGCGGATCGAAATAAATGGTCAGTGCCCAGATGATGGTGCTGACCGTGGCGACTATCACCATCATCCAGCCTTCGGCGCGCAGTGCTGCCGCCAGTGCCAGTCCCGGCACGAACCACAGCCAGCTCAGCACATAGCGAAATGCGGCGCGCCGCATCGATAATGGTCGGCCGTCGGCAGTGACTACCTTGACGTGCCAGGTCTTCATCGGCAGCGTCTGTCCGCCATGCGCCCAGAACCAGATGAAATAAGCGCCCAGCACGAAGAACAGCCAGTACTGCATCGCATGGCGCAGTTGGAGCGCATGGGTTTGCTGCAAGATGACGGAGAAGGCCAGGCCGGCGGTAAAGACGATGCCGAACAGCAGCGTGCCTTCATAGATCATGACGGCAATGCGGCGTTTCAGCGAAGGAGTGGGAAGCGATTCTGGCTTGTTCATTATTCAATACCGAGGCGTAGCGCTGCGTCTTGCCGCGCGCAAAAGAAAAAGGCTGCGACGATTCGCAAATGGAGCGCATGCTAGCAAAAAAGCGACTTCCTGTGCTGAAAAAGGGAAGAAAATCCTTGATTTCTAAGGGTTTTCATGAGATTCGGCTTGACCAAAATCATGCAAAGCATTAACGTATTACACCCTTCGCAATCATGAAGGCACTACCGGTCTTTCGCCGCGACGCACCCCGCCGCCCAACGACAAGACGCGCTGCAATAGCAATCATTTGCGCAAGCTGTTTGTTCTAACCCGCGCCACAAGCGTGAGGAATCAACGCTGCACTGCAGGAATTCCGGCTGAACGAGTCGCGACTAGCGCCTTGTTGAATCGTTTTTACGAAGACGTGACGACACGACGTGACCCGCACAAAAAAGGGAAGCCCCGAGCCTGTAATGCCGCCTGTTTCCGCAAGGGGAGAGCATCCGATCAATTTCCAATGGACCTTGAAAGGACATAGTATGAGTAACGAAATCACAGGCGCGGAAATCGTCGTGCGCTGTCTTGCCGAAGAAGGAGTCGAACATGTGTTCGGTTATCCCGGCGGCGCAGTGCTCTACATTTACGATGCAATCTACAATCAGGACAAGTTCCAGCACGTGCTGGTACGTCATGAACAGGCAGCGGTTCACGCTGCCGATGCCTATTCCCGCTGTTCCGAAAAAGTCGGCGTTGCCATCGTAACCTCCGGCCCCGGCGTCACCAATGCGGTGACCGGCCTGGCCACGGCTTACATGGATTCGATTCCGATGGTGATCATCTCCGGCCAGGTGCCGAGTCATGCCATCGGCCAGGATGCCTTCCAGGAATGCGATACCGTCGGCATCACGCGTCCCTGCGTGAAGCACAATTTCCTTGTCAAGGATGTCAAGGATCTGGCTGCGACGATGAAGAAGGCGTTCTATATCGCCACCACCGGCCGTCCCGGCCCGGTACTGGTCGATATTCCGAAAGACATTACCGTACAAAAAGCCGCATTCGATTATCCGAAGGAAGTCGAAATGCGTTCCTACAAGCCGGTCGACAAGGGCCATTCCGGTCAGATCCGCAAGGCGCTGCAACTGCTGCTGACGGCGGAACGCCCGATGATCTATACCGGCGGCGGCGTGATTCTCGCCAATGCGGCGCCCGAGTTGAATGAGCTGGTGGACAAGCTGGGTTATCCCTGCACCAACACGCTGATGGGCCTGGGCGGCTATCGCTCAACCAGCGACAAGTTCGTCGGCATGCCCGGTATGCACGGCACTTACGAAGCCAACATGGCGATGCAGCATTGCGATGTGCTGATTGCGATCGGCGCGCGTTTCGATGACCGCGTGATCGGCAATCCCAAGCACTTCTCTTCGTATGCGCGCAAGATCATTCATATCGACATCGATCCTTCCTCGATTTCCAAGCGCGTGAAGGTCGACATTCCCATCGTGGGCAATGTGAAAGATGTGCTGAAGGATTTGCTGTCGCAGCTTGATGCGGCAGAAGCCAAGCCCAACGGCGCAGCGCTGGATGCCTGGTGGAAGCAGATCAATGAATGGCGCGGCCGCGATTGCCTGAAATACACCAACTCCAGCGAAGTGATCAAGCCGCAGTACGTGGTGCAAAAGTTGTGGGATGTGACCAAGGGCGATGCCTTCATTACTTCCGACGTCGGTCAGCACCAGATGTGGGCGGCGCAATATTATGGCTTCGATAAGCCGCGTCGCTGGCTCAATTCCGGCGGCCTGGGCACCATGGGTGTAGGCTTGCCGTACGCGATGGGCGCGCAGATGGCGCATCCCGGTGCCGATGTGGCCTGCATCACCGGCGAAGCCTCGATACAGATGTGCATACAGGAACTCGCCACCTGCAAGCAGTATCACCTGACGCCGAAAATCATTTTGCTGAACAATCGTTTCCTCGGCATGGTGCGCCAGTGGCAGCAGATCGAATACGGTTCGCGTTACTCCGAGTCCTACATGGACTCCCTGCCAGACTTCAACAAGCTGGCCGAATCCTTCGGCCACGTGGGCATGAAGATCGAAAATCCGAACGATGTGGAAGGCGCGTTGAAAGAAGCCTTCGGCATGAAGGACAGGCTGGTGTTCATGAACTTCATTACGGATCAAACCGAGAACGTCTGGCCTATGGTCAAGGCGGGCAAGGGCTTGACTGAAATGCTGCTCGGTTCGGAGGATCTGTAATGCGTCACATTATTTCTGTATTGCTGGAAAACGAAGCGGGTGCCTTGTCGCGCGTGGTGGGACTGTTCTCCGCTCGCGCCTACAACATCGAAACCCTGACGGTCGCGCCGACCGAAGACCCGACGCTGTCGCGCATGACCATCGTGACCTCCGGTTCCGACGACGTGATCGAACAGATCACCAAGCATCTGAATCGCCTGATCGAAGTCGTGAAGGTGGTAGACCTCTCCGAAGGCGCTTACATCGAGCGCGAGCTCATGCTGGTCAAGGTCAGGGCAGTCGGCAAGGAGCGCGAAGAAATGAAGCGCACCGCCGACATCTTCCGCGGCAGCATCATCGACGTGACCGACAAGAGCTATACCATCGAACTGACCGGCAACAAGGGCAAGCTGGATGCCTTCATCGAATCCATCGACCGCAGCCTGATCCTGGAAACCGTGCGTACCGGCGGTTCCGGCATCGGTCGTGGCGAGCGCATCCTTAAAATCTGATTCAACCAAAAACAACCCCTATTTATTTGTTAGGAACATCATGAAAGTTTTTTACGACAAAGATTGCGACCTGTCTCTCATCAAAGGCAAGAATGTCGCCATCATTGGTTACGGTTCGCAAGGCCATGCTCATGCACAGAACCTGAATGACTCCGGCATCAACGTCACCGTTGGTCTGCGCAAGGGCGGTTCTTCCTGGAGCAAGGTTGAAAAGGCCGGCCTGAAAGTCGCGGAAGTGAATGAAGCGATCAAGGGCGCCGACGTCATCATGATCCTGCTGCCGGACGAAAACATCGCCCAGGTTTACAGCGAAAACGTCGCTCCCAACGCCAAGAAAGGCGCAGTGCTGGCCTTCGCTCACGGCTTCAACGTTCACTACGGCCAAGTCGTTCCGCGTGAAGACCTGGACGTGATCATGGTCGCTCCCAAGGCGCCTGGTCATACCGTGCGCGGCACCTACACCCAAGGTGGCGGCGTGCCTCACTTGGTGGCCGTGTATCAGGACAAGTCCGGTATCGCTCGCGATATCGCGCTGTCGTATGCGATGGCTAACGGCGGCGGCCGTGCCGGCATCATCGAAACCAACTTCCGCGAAGAAACCGAAACAGATCTGTTCGGTGAGCAGGCTGTTCTGTGCGGCGGTGCGGTTGAACTGATCAAGGCTGGTTTCGAAACGCTGACCGAAGCCGGCTATGCGCCGGAAATGGCTTACTTCGAGTGCCTGCACGAACTGAAGCTGATCGTTGACCTGATCTATGAAGGCGGTTTGGCAACGATGCGCGATTCCATCTCCAACACAGCGGAATACGGCGACTATGTTACAGGTCCTCGCGTAGTTACAGAAGAAACGAAGAAAGCGATGAAAGAAGTGCTGTCCGATATCCAACAAGGCAAATTCGCACGCGACTTCATCCTGGAAAACCAATCGAACCGTGCCTTCCTGACGGCTACTCGCCGCAACGAAGCTAACCATCCGATCGAAGTGGTCGGCAAAGAGCTTCGCGGATTGATGCACTGGATCAAAAAGTAATAAATTAAGCACAAGAACATAGTAAAGGCTGCGGAGTCATAGGACCCGCAGCCTTTTTTCGTTTTTTTGCGTGAAAGAAAGTCCGGTTTATGTTTAGTTTGGAGCGGAAT
>JAFAGG010000060.1 GCA_023422955.1 Pseudomonadota bacterium
GTGATTCGCGACCTGATCGTGGACATGACGCAATTTTTCAAGCAGTACCATTCCATCACGCCGTACCTGGTCAATGAAACGCCGCCGCCTGAAAAGGAAAGGCTGCAATCGCCGGAGGAAAGAGAAGAACTGGACGGCTTGTACGAGTGCATTCTGTGCGCCTGCTGTTCTACTTCCTGTCCCTCGTTCTGGTGGAACCCTGACAAGTTTGTCGGTCCTGCGGGACTGCTTCAGGCTTACCGTTTCATCGCCGACAGCCGCGACCAGGCAACCGGCGAGCGCCTCGACAATCTCGAGGATCCTTACCGTTTGTTCCGCTGCCATTCGATCATGAATTGCGTGGATGTCTGCCCCAAAGGTCTGAATCCCAATCAGGCAATCGGCAAAATTAAGGAATTATTGGTTCGTCGCGCAGTATAATGCCGACCTGAATGGGTGGATGCCTCACTGGTCCGCCCCATTTTTTTTCAAAAAAGACTGGCGCAACAAGCGGCAGTACTTTTCAAAGGGGAAGAGAAAGGCAATGGCCATTAACCATCAGGCCGACCCGGTGAAACGCACCCGCTTGCGGTGGCGCAGTCGTCGCGGCTTGCTGGAAAATGATTTGCTGCTTACGCGATTTCTCGATCAACACGAAACAGAGTTGACTGATGTCGAAGTGGACGCCTTGACGCGTTTGCTCAATTTATCGGACAACGACTTGATGGATTTGCTGCTGGAACGCAAGGAACCCGAAGGGGAAATTGACTTGCCGCATGTTCACGCATTGTTGGTCAGACTTCGCCGTATCTAATGGCCGGCCTTAGTGCGAAAGCATTGTAATATCCAGTCACCGTTAAGTAGAAGGAAGAGCCATGGGCACAACTAATTCAAATGCAACGCTATCATTTTCTGATGGCACTCCCTCGGTTGAATTACCGGTATATAAAGGTGCGGTAGGTCCAGACGTTGTAGATATCCGCAAGCTCTACGGCGCGACCGGTAAGTTCACTTATGATCCGGGATTCATGGCGACGGCGGCATGCAATTCCTCCATCACCTATATCGATGGCGACAAGGGCGAGTTGCTGTACCGTGGTTATCCTATCGAACAACTGGCGGAGCACTACGACTTTCTGGATACCTGCTATCTGCTGCTAAATGGCGAACTGCCTGATGCCGGGAAGAAGGATACGTTTGTCGGTCTGGTCAGAAAGCATAGCTCGGTCCATGAGCAGATGCAGTTCTTCCTGCGCGGCTTCCGCCGCGATGCGCATCCGATGTCGGTGCTGGTCGGTACGGTGGGCGCGCTGTCCTCCTTCTATCATGATGCGCTGGACATTAGCGATCCGGAACACCGCGAGTATTCCGCGATCCGCCTGGTCGCCAAGATGCCGACCCTGGTTGCGATGACCTACAAATATTCGGTCGGTCAGCCCTTCGTTTATCCGCGCGGCGACCTGTCGTACTCCGAGAATTTCATGCGCATGATGTTCTCGACGCCTGCCGAAGAATACAAGGTCAGCCCGACCCTGGTGCGCGCACTGGATCGCATTCTCATCCTGCATGCCGATCACGAACAGAATGCATCCACCTCGACCGTGCGCCTGGCCGGCTCTTCCGGCGCCAATCCGTTTGCCTGTATCGCTGCCGGTATTGCCTGCCTGTGGGGTCCGGCGCATGGCGGTGCGAACGAGGCTGCATTGAACATGCTGCGCGAAATCGGTTCGGTAGACCGTATCGGCGAATTCGTGAAAAAAGCCAAAGACAAGGATTCCGGTTTCAAGCTGATGGGCTTCGGACATCGCGTCTACAAGAACTACGATCCGCGCGCCAAGCTGATGCGCGAGACCTGTCACGAAGTGCTGGCCGAACTGGGCCTGGAAAACGATCCGCTGTTCAAGCTGGCGATGGCACTGGAAAAAGTCGCGCTGGAAGACGATTATTTCGTGCAGCGCAAGTTGTATCCGAACGTGGACTACTATTCCGGCATCGTGCAGTCGGCGCTGGGCATTCCGGTTTCGCTGTTTACCGGCATCTTCGCACTGGCGCGCACCGTAGGCTGGATTGCGCAATGGAACGAGATGATCTCCGATCCGGAGCAGAAGATCGGCCGTCCGCGCCAGCTCTATGTCGGTCACCCGCGTCGCGACGTACCGGCACTGCGCGGTTAATCCGCTCGCCTTATAAAAAGTGCAAGGCTGTGCCTTGCGCTTTTTATTGTCGCCTTGCTCAGCCGCCCACCAGGGCGGTTTTTCTTTTCTGTTTCCTGTTTCCTGTTTTTCTGTTCGCCAAATCAGTTCGCCTCGCAAGCTACCGCGTCTCCTGTCCTGCTTCACGATCCCCGCATCGTCTCTGTCATTCTTGCAACCGGAATGGAACGGCTATGCTATGCTGTGATCCAAGTCAACAGCGCCGGAATTCACTCGTACAGCACGATCCTTCCCCCACTTCTTGATATGCAATCCGCTAATCGGTCAGGCCGTGTCGCGGAAGGTTGTTTTAACCCGCTAATCTCGCGAAACGCGAAGAAAGGTGAGCAAGCATGACGCAGCAGTTTCTCTCCAATTCCTATCTGTTTGGAGGCAATGCACCCTATGTCGAAGAGCTTTATGAAGCTTATCTCGACAATCCCGGCTCAATCCCCGAGAACTGGCGTGCCTATTTCGATGCAATGCAAAATGTGCCGGCAGTCGACGGTACCAATCGCCCCGATGTCGTGCATTCTTCGGTCGTCGCTTCTTTTGCCGAGCGGGCCAAGCAGGGTCCGATACGCCAGCAGATTTCTTCCGAAGATCCCGAAATGGGACGCAAGCGGGTGGCGGTGCAGCAATTCATTGCGGCCTACCGTTTTCTCGGCAACAACTGGGCCAACGTCAATCCTCTGAATCTGCACGATAGGCCCAGCATTCCGGAACTGGAGCCGCCTTTCTACGGTTTCACCGACGCTGATCTCGATACCGTCTTCAACATCAACAATACTTATTTCGGTTCCGAAACGGCGACCTTGCGCGATTTGCAGCAAGCCTTGCGCGATACCTATTGCCGCACCATCGGTCCCGAGTTCATGTACATCAGCGATCCGGCGCAAAAGCGCTGGATACAGGAGCGGCTGGAGTCCACCCGCTCCGCGCCCAATTTCAGTCCGGATAAAAAGAAGCACATCCTGGACCGTTTGACTGCCGCGGAAGGTCTTGAACGTTATCTCCATACCAAGTACGTGGGCCAGAAGCGCTTCTCCCTGGAAGGAGGGGAAAGTTTTATTGCTGCTCTGGATGAACTGGTTCGCTATTCCGGCGGAAAAGGCGTGCAGGAAATCGTGATCGGCATGGCCCATCGCGGCCGCCTGAATGTGCTGGTCAATACGCTGGGCAAGATGCCCAAGGATTTGTTCGCCGAATTCGAAGGACGCCACGCCGACAATCTGCCGGCGGGCGACGTGAAATACCACCAGGGTTTTTCCGCCGACGTATCCACGCCGGGCGGCCCGGTGCACCTGTCGCTGGCCTTCAATCCTTCGCACCTGGAAATCGTCAATCCGGTGGTGGAAGGCTCGGTCAAGGCACGCATGCACAGGCGCCGCGATCGTTACGGCGATGAAGTGCTGCCGGTGCTGGTGCACGGTGATGCCGCTTTCGCCGGTCAGGGTGTCGTGATGGAAACGCTGAACCTGGCCCAGACGCGCGGTTACGGTACCGGCGGCACGGTGCATATCGTGATCAACAACCAGATCGGCTTTACCACTTCCGATCCGCGCGATGCGCGCTCCACGCTGTATTGCACGGACGTGGTGAAGATGATCGAAGCGCCGGTGCTGCATGTGAATGGCGACGATCCGGAAGCGGTGGTGTATGCGATGCAGATTGCAGTCGATTACCGCATGCAGTTCAAGAAAGACGTGGTGGTGGACATCGTCTGCTTCCGCAAGCTGGGACACAACGAGCAGGACACGCCGGCGCTGACCCAGCCCTTGATGTACAAGAAGGTCGCTCAGCATCCGGGCACGCGCAAGATGTATGTGGACAAGCTGGTGGCGCAAGGCGTGCTGACGGAGCAGGAAGGCGAGGAAATGGTGCACGCCTACCGCGATGCCATGGATGCCGGCACGCATACGATCAACCCTGTCATTTCCAACTTCAAGGGCAAGTACGCAGTCGACTGGACGCCTTTCCTGAACAAGAAATGGGCGGACAACGCCGATACGGCGCTGCCGGTCACGGAATTGCAGCGCCTGTCCGAACGCATCACCAGCGTGCCGGAAGGATTCAAGGTGCATCCGCTGGTGGAAAAGGTATTGAACGACCGTGCGGCCATGGGGCGGGGAGAGGTGAATCTGGACTGGGGCATGGGCGAACACCTGGCATTCGCTTCGCTGGTCGCTTCCGGTTATCCGGTGCGCATTACCGGGCAGGACGTGGGGCGCGGCACCTTCATGCACCGGCATGCGGTACTGCATGATCAGAATCGCGAACGCTGGGATGTCGGCGTGCACGTACCCTTGTCGCGCATCTCGGATCAGCAGGCGCCGTTTGCCATCATCGATTCGGTTCTTTCGGAAGAAGCCGTGCTGGCTTTCGAATACGGCTATTCGACTGCCGCACCGAACACGCTCACCGTCTGGGAAGCGCAGTTCGGCGATTTTGCCAACGGCGCACAAGTCGTGATCGATCAGTTCATCAGCTCCAGCGAAGTGAAGTGGGGGCGCGCGTCGGGCCTGGTCATGCTGCTGCCGCATGGTTATGAAGGGCAGGGACCGGAACATTCGTCGGCACGCATTGAACGCTTCCTCCAGCTCTGCGCCGACAACAACATGCAGGTGGTGCAACCCACGACTGCTGCGCAGATTTTCCACTTGCTGCGCCGCCAGATGCTGCGCACCTTCCGCAAGCCGCTGGTCGTGATGACGCCCAAATCCCTGTTGCGCAACAAGGATGCCGGTTCTCCCTTGTCCGAATTTGCCAAGGGCTCTTTCCAGACCGTGATAGGCGAAGTCGATGCCGAGATCGACGCAAAGAAAGTCAAGCGCGTTCTGGCCTGCTCGGGCAAGGTTTACTACGACCTGGTCAATGCGCGGCGAGAACGTAGCGCCACGGATGTCGCCATCATGCGCGTCGAACAGCTTTATCCTTTCCCGCACAAGGCATTCGCGGCCGAACTGAAGAAATTCCCGAATGCCGCCGAACTGGTCTGGGTGCAGGATGAGCCGCAGAACCAGGGCGCATGGTTCCAGATTCAGCACAATCTGCTGGAGAACATGTCGGAAGGACAGAAGCTGGCTTATTCCGGCCGTCCTGCAAGCGCCTCGCCGGCAGTGGGTTACTACGACAAGCATTATGCGCAGTTGAAGGCGTTGATAGATGGCGCTTTTTCAAAGATAAAAGGTTTCACACTCACCAAATAACACCCTGTGCGGCCTCAGAAGCTGAAGGCCGTATCAGAACAAACCGAAACGGAGCGTTAAATGGCAATAATAGAAGTGAGAGTTCCTCAATTATCAGAGTCCGTGGCCGAAGCCACGCTGCTGCAATGGCACAAGAAAGCCGGCGAGGCGGTCAAGCGGGACGAGAATCTGATCGATATCGAAACCGACAAGGTCGTACTGGAACTGCCTGCGCCCGATGCCGGCGTGATTGCTGAAATCCTCAAGCAAGACGGCGATACCGTGGTGTCGGGCGACCTCATCGCCCGTATCGATACCGAAGGCAAGGCTGCTGCCGCGCCTGCCGAGAAGGAAGCCCCGGCGCAGGCGGAGGCAGCACAGGCTCCTGCTGCTTCATCGCCTGCGGCGCAAACGGGCGCGGCCGGCGTTGCCATGCCCGCTGCTGCCAAGATGATGTCGGAAAATCAGCTGTCGGCAAGTGATGTGCAGGGCAGTGGTCGCGGCGGACGCGTTACCAAGGGCGATGTGATCAATACGTTGGATAAGAGGCCGGCCGCCGCGCCTGCACAACCTGCAGCGCCCGCTACTGCCGCCAAGCCGGCGCTGCAGGCGGTCAATGTGCCGCTCCCCAATCTCGGCGACCGGCCGGAAGATCGTGTGCCTATGAGCCGCCTTCGTGCGCGCATCGCCGAGCGCCTGGTGCAGTCGCAGCAGACCAATGCCATCCTCACCACCTTCAATGAGGTGAACATGCAGCCGGTGCTGGACTTGCGCACCAAGTACAAGGACCGCTTTGAGAAAGAGCATGGCGTCAAGCTGGGCTTCACCTCCTTCTTCGTGAAGGCGGTAGTGGCGGCTCTGAAGAGATATCCGATTCTGAATGCGTCGGTGGATGGCACGGATATCGTCTATCACGGTTATTTCGATATCGGCATTGCTGTCAGTTCGCCGCGCGGCCTGGTGGTTCCCATCCTGCGCGATGCGGACCAGATGAGCATTGCCGAGATTGAAAAGAAAATCGGCGAGTATGCCGCCAAGGCCAGGGATGGCAAGCTGACGCTGGAAGACCTAACCGGCGGCACTTTCTCCATCTCCAACGGCGGCGTGTTCGGTTCCATGCTATCCACGCCCATCATCAATCCGCCGCAATCCGCGATCCTCGGCATCCACGCTACCAAGGAGCGCCCGGTGGTGGAGAACGGACAAATCGTGATTCGTCCCATCAACTTCCTGGCGCTGTCCTACGATCACCGCATCATCGATGGACGCGAAGCGGTGCTGGGTCTGGTGGCGATGAAAGACGCACTGGAAGACCCGGCGCGCATGCTGCTGGATCTGTAATGTCGGGCCGTGTCGTTCGACACGGCCTTGCTCACTTCCTTAGAG
>JAFAGG010000063.1 GCA_023422955.1 Pseudomonadota bacterium
CTATCCGCTCGGTCGGAATACGCACGCTGGATGGCGGTTTTCACATGATTCCCTTCTCGTCCGTGGACAAGGTGTCCAACCATACGCGCGACTTCTCTTATCACTACGGAGAATACGCCATCGCCTATCGCGAGGATGTCGACAACGCCATTCATCACTTGAAACTTGCCTTTGAAGAGCTGATGAAGGATGAAGAGATAGCCGGCTCGGTGCTCGAAGAAATTTCCATTCCCGGCGTGTCTTCCCTGCACGAGCGAGGCTATAACATCCGGGTGCTGATCAAGACGCTGCCCGGCATGCAATGGACCGTTCAGCGGGCCTTCAACCGGCTGGTTAAAAAGTATTTCGATGCAGCCGGCATTGAGTTGCCCTATCCTCATACCGTGCTCTACTTCGGCCAGGACAAGAATGGAAAGGTGCCGACTGCTCCCATGCTGGATGGGAATAACACGTCGCCGCCTCAGGCAAGTGCTGCGGCAAGCGGCTGACAAGGCTCCCCCTCCATCAAACTGACAAGCGCTAAGACGGCGGCGCCTTCACAAGGCACGAACATAATTTAGAGGGGCCGCCGTCTCTATCCTGCAAGCAATCGTTTTACAGGCGCGATATGCATGCAGGCATGCAAGCAAACATCTGGATAGCATTGATATTCACACTGGGACTTTGACAGAAAATCCTGGGTCGCCGCATGAGCGGATCTTTCTTGCGATCAATCGCGAAATTAATCATGTAATTAATCCGGAAAAGAGAGATATTTTTCCGGAAAAGGGGCACTAAGCTACTTTAGCTCACCTTGCCTTACTTCTTTTTCAGAGGGAAATATGCTGACCCAAAAGACTAAAGATACTGTTAAAGCCACTGCCCCCGTACTTGCCGAACATGGCGTCGATATCATTCGCCACTTTTACAAGCGGCTGTTCAATGCCCATCCCGAGCTCAAGAATATTTTCAACGTCAGTCACCAGGAACGCGGCGAACAGCAGCAGGCTTTGGCCAGGGCCGTGTATGCCTATGCCGCTAATATAGAAAATCCGGAAAGCCTCAGTGCCGTCCTCAATGGCATCGCCCACAAGCATGTCAGCCTGGGCGTCAGAGCGGAGCAGTACCCCATCGTCGGCGAGCATCTGCTGGCTTCCATCAAGGAAGTGCTGGGCGATGCGGCAACGGATGACATCATTTCCGCCTGGGCGCAGGCTTACGGCAATCTGGCCGATATCCTGGCAGGCATGGAAAGCGACCTGACTGAGAAAACGGCTTTAGCGCCGGGCGGGTGGAATGGATGGCGCGAATTCATCGTCCGCTCCAAGCGGCCTGAAAGCGAGGTCATCACGTCTTTTTTGCTGGAGCCCAAGGATGGCAAACCGGTGCTCAATTTCGAACCAGGTCAGTACATCAGCGTCGGTGTGCAGGTGCCTGAACTGGGCGTGCAGCAGATCCGCCAGTACAGCCTGTCGGATGCACCGAACGGGCGCAACTACCGGATCTCCGTCAAGCGCGAAGGCGGCAACGACTGGATGCGGCCCGGCTACGTTTCCACCTTGTTGCACGATCATGTCAAGGAAGGCGACGTCATCAAGATTGCCGCGCCGTATGGCAACTTCTATATCGATGTCGATGCCAGCACACCGGTCGTGCTGATCAGCGGCGGCGTCGGATTGACACCCATGGTCAGCATGCTCAACCGCGTTTTGCAGTCGCCGGAAAGAAAAGTGGTTTTTGTTCATGGCGCACGCAACAGCGCAGTTCATGCGATGAAAGATCATCTGCGGCAGATCGAACAGAAACAGCCCAACTTCAAGCCCTACATTTTCTACAACGAGCCGCAGCCTGATGATCAGCCCGGCAAGGATTACGATTTCAGCGGCCTGGTCGATATCGACAAGATCAGGGATGCGGTGATGCTGGCGGAAGCAGACTATTACATCTGCGGCCCGGTACCCTTCATGCGCATGCAGCATGATGCGCTGACGGCCAAGGGCATTCCCGAGTCACGCATCCACTACGAAGTATTCGGCCCCGACCTGTTTGCCGAATAATCGCCTTGTCCGGCATCCCGGCTTCGTTTTTTTATGGGCCGGGATGTGATTGTTGTGCTTGCAATGCCGTTTCCCGCAACCGCATCCATCGGATATCGCAACGCATGCGTTATCAGGGCAAAGGACATGTCGCACGTCTTTGTTCCGGCAGTGTGAAACTCAGGCCACCTTCCTTGCCCCTCTTCCCAGCATCTGCCTGAGCTTTACCGCCAGCTGCTGGTAGTGATAGGGTTTTTGCAGCAGATTGATATCCGGCTTGAGGATATTCTGCACGCCCACTGCCTCCCGGGTATAGCCGGACGTGAAGAGCACCGATAGATCGGAACGTATTTCACGCGCCTTGTCGGCCAGCTCGGGGCCGTTCATCGCGCCTGGCATGACCACGTCGGTAAACAGCAGGTCGATGCCTGCATCCTGCTCGATAATTTCCAGCGCCTGCTTGGCATTGTCGGCCTTGCGTACCTCGTATCCCAGCGCCTTGAGTATGCTAACGGTAGCGGACTGCACTTCCAGGTCATCTTCCACCACCAGGATGAGGTCGCCCTGGGGCGCAAGCGGATTCTCCTCCCTGGCGAGAACAGGTATTTCAGCGATGGATACACGCGGCATGTATATGGCAATCGAAGTGCCCTTTCCCATCTCGCTGTCGATCTGGATATGCCCGCCGCTTTGCCGGACGAAGCCGTAGGCCATGGACAGACCCAGCCCCGTTCCTTCGCCTTCCGGCTTGGTCGTGAAGAAAGGCTCGAAAGCACGCTGGCGCACTTCCTCCGTCATGCCCGCGCCGTTGTCGCTGACGGTCAGCTTCACATATTCGCCTACCGCCAGGTTAGGATGCAGCGACATCAGTTCCGGGCTTACCGTCACGTCCGAGACGGCAATCGTCAATTGTCCTTTCCCCTTCATCGCATGGCTGGCATTGATGGCCAGATTGATGAGCACATTTTCCAGCTGATGCGGATCGATCAGCACCGCGCGCGCATCGCCCGTGGCATTGATGCCGATCTCGATCGACTCCGGCAATGCCTGGCGCAACAGATCGTGCATGCCGATGATCATGCGATTGATGTTGACCACAACCGGCTGCAGCGGCTGGCGGCGCGCAAAGGCCAGCAACTGGGACGAAAGCTTGGCGCCGCGGCTGACCGCCTTGACCGCGCTTTGCAACCGGCTCGCAGCCATCTCGTTGTTGCTGAACTCCAGTTGCAAGAGTTGCAGATTGCCGCTGATGATTTGCAGCATGTTGTTGAAATCATGCGCGACGCCGCCGGTCAGCTTGCCGACTGCTTCCAGTTTCTGCGCATGGAACAGCGCACTGCGCGCTTCTTCCAGCGAATGCATGCGCTGCTGCTCCTTGCGTTCGGCCTCCAGTCTATCGCTGATGTCGCGTATGAAAGCGTGGGCGTTCAAGCCATCGCGTGCAGGCATGATGGCCAGCGCCAGCTCGATCGGGATTTCACGGCCGTTCTTGTGCAAGGCCGTAAACTCAAAGCGATGTCCCTTCAGCGCCGCTTGCTTGCCTTGCCGGATACGGCTGACGATCTTGTCGTAATCCGGCCGCCTGGCAGGAGGAATGATCAGTTCCACCAGGGTTTTTCCCATCGCCTCCTGCGCAGTCCAGCCGAAAGTATGTTCGGCCTGCTGGTTCCACTCGCTGATCCGGCCCTGATCATCAAGGCCAAGAAAAGCGTCATAAGAGTTCTCCAGTATGCTGCGCATGCGCTGCCGGTCCATGGCAATCTGTTCCAGCGACTGATGCAGCGCCGCCTCGCTCTGTTTTGTCTGCGTGATATCGGTATGAGTGCCGACCATGCGCAAGGGACGGCCTTCCGGCGTTCTCGTCACCGCCGCCCCACGCTCCAGTATCCATACCCACGATCCATTCCGGGCGCGCATCCTGTGTTCGCTGCGATAAGGAGTGGCATCGTCCTCCAGGTGGGCCAGCAGCGCCGCTCTGGTCTGGCCGACGTCGTCGGGATGGACGAGCTTTTCCCACTCGCTGCGACGCTTGGGCGCATCCGTATCGGTATAACCCAGCATGGATACCCATTGATTGGAAAAACTCATTGCATCCGTTTGCAGATTCCAGTCCCATACCGTATCGCCAGCACCTTGCAGCGCATACTTCATGCGCACCTCGCTTTGCAAAATGCGGGAAGTGGCCCGTGCGCGCTCGCGCCAGTTGACGAGCAGGATGTAGCAAACCAGCGCCAGCAATAAGGAAATGCCGGCACCGCCCGCCAGCATGATGTTGCGGTGCTGCAGATAATCGCTCATCAGTACGCGCAAGGGCTGTTTCAGCGACACCATCAATTCTCCTTGCGGCAGCAGGCGCCAGCCGTACATATCGCCTTCATCCAGTTCATTGCGCGAGCTGGCAGTGACACCGATGGAATCGTCCAGATTAAAGCGATATCCCAGGTCCTCGACATGCTTGCCGATCGCGTCCTGGTTTTCCGGCGACTTGGCCAGTATCTCTCCGCTTTGCCGGGCCAGCATGATGATCGTGCCTTCATCCAGTTTCAGCGAATGGTAGAAACGCGCAAAAAACTCAGGCTGTACCGACAACACGATCACGCCGTAAAATTTGCCGGCCTGATCCAGCAAGGGACGCGTCAACTGGACTGAGCGCACGCCGGAGACCCGCCCCAGCAAGGGTTTGCTGACAAATAACCGGTCCTCGCTGCTGCTGCGATGAATACGGTAATGCTCGCGGTCGCTCAGGTCCGTGCCCTTCATGGCCGGATGCAGGCTGGAATACTGCAATATGCCTTGCGTATCAAGAATGGCAATTTGCGACACCATTTCGCGCTCCAGCCGGGAGGTCCAGCGGCGCACTGCCTGCTCGAAAGGTTCGCCGCCCCGCAGCCATTCATCCCGCAAGCTGAGCAGAGAATGATCGATAGCGGTCACCGAGGCACGTACTTCTTCGGAGATGGCCATGACCAGATTGCCAACGTGGCGTTCACTGTTAGCCCGCGACAGATCGCGTCGACTATTCAGGTCCAGTGCAATGATGCCCCATAGCAGCGGCAGAATGATGGCCAGCATGAGCAGCAACTGGTGCGGCAAATGCAGTTTGGAAAAACTGGTGAGTTTCATAAGATGCATTATCTGAAGCAGGAAACAGGCAGCTATTGCGATGCATAAGGCAGCGCATTCGAAACTCTTTGCAACAAGACTCTCGCATGGTGCATGCAGGGAAACTCAGGCAGAGATGCGGAGGCAACTGCCCCATGCCGGGAGGCGTTTCTGCCTGTAGCTCTCTCGCTGCAAGCCCTGGAAAATGTGCGGTAACGTTTCGCAATGCAGGCGGCAGGGTCTTGAACAAATCACCATGTTTATGCCGGCAGATCCGTCCATGATTTTTTGCATTCCTTGTTTTCCATTCTTCCTCTCCCTCTCCGGCATCGCCTTGAAGCTGGTCATTGATGACGGCAAAACGCGGCTCCGGCAACTGAATTAAAGACAGATTGACCAGAAAAAACTCCAGAGATTCCTCTTCTTGTTCCACCAGCCTGCCGGATTTCGCTGCAGCTGCAAAGCCGGGCAGACCTTGAAAATCCGCCGAACGCCCTGGACTGCGGCCCGGCGAAGTACAAGGCAAGCACCCGGATTGATAATGTTTTATGTTTTCAGCGGCAAGCGAATAACTGCCCGCGCCGTTAGCCCGGAAGCGGCCAGATGAGCAGCGCAATGGCGGCAGTTTGATACGCACGCACGGCTACTGGCTCATGCCCTGCGTGGCATCGGCGCGATGAGAGAGAGCCTCCGAGCGGAAGCCCTCATCAGCCCTCTTTATCAGCCATCTCTTCGTATTGATACATTGTGCGGGCCGCGTTAGCTGCGGCGGCACTGCGAAACGGTGTACTTACCCGGCGCATTCGCAACCGGGGTTGATACGCCCTTCCATCGAAGCGGGGATGCAATAGAGTTTTGATACGACGTTGCCGTTTCTTAGTGCGGGAAAACCATCTCCGGGATTGCCATATCTTGTATCAAGACCGCTGGTGCATTGTTCAGGCGGTACCGGGGGCGAAGGCGGCGTCCACCGTATGCACACAACCGGCTCGGGGTCAGTGAGGCTGGTATGTTCCAGCCTCGCCCCTAAACAAGCAGCGGCGCGTCCTTCTGGTGTTCCTTCGGATCCCGATGGATTCCTGATCAACCAGAGGCGTGGCGGCATCGCAATCACTTCACTGGCTCCAGACGTACCGGCAGGGGCATCGAATGCACTAATGCGCAGTCTTGCACCTCCATTAGGTATCATGCTGGTGTCAAAATCCAGGCTTGCAGACCGGCCATCCCCTGACACATCGAAGCGGCCCAGCCTGGGACTGTAGCCGCTCTCGGTCAGCAACTCGACATTGCGCATGCCGCTGCCGCTCACTTCCAGTCTGACTATGCCGCTGAGTCGTGCGCCGTCTTCAGGTGCAGACGTGAGCGCAGCCGTCAGCGGCTCGTCTTCATCCTCTCCCGGTTGTGAACTGGCATTGGCAATGGTCCAGGTGCGGGCCGGCATGGCAATGATCTCGCGGCCGCCCTCGCCAGGCGGCGCATTGAAAACGGCAATACGCAGCGTCACGTCTCCGTCCGTCATCACGCTGGTGTCAAAATCGATATAGGCTCCTATCTTGTCGCCCGTTACCACGCCTCGTGCAATCAGGGGCGCGTAGGATGACGCCGGCAGCAATTCCACGTTTTCGATACCGCTGCCTTCCACCAGCAGGCGTATGGTGCCGCGTATCGTCGCGCCGTCAGCAGGCGCCTGCGTAACTTCTGCTGCAAAAGTGGATGGACCTGCAGGCTCCACAGGTGTCTCGCCGCCTCCGTTACCGGATGATCCTCCCGACGGAGGCGCGCCGCCGCTTGATGAGCCACCCGACCCAGAACCCGCGCCGGATGCAGGCGTACCCGGCGATTCATTTCCGCCCGAAGCGCCTGAGCCGGAACCGTTCGAAGAATTGTTTTGGGGAGAACCGGAGCCAGCTGACGAAGTATCGGAAGAACCGCCTCCACCACAAGCAACGACAAGCATGATGAAAAAGCTGGCAATGCTGATTCTGATGGAATGCGACATGGGGCCGTCCACGATGAAAAGATCAAGCTCCCTGAGGCGTATTAGTATGGTTTATCGCACATTAGCGAACTTCCCTGCCGGCTGTTTGAGACAGGACAAGCAATCCTTATAAGGTCGAGCGTCTCCATCACTGACGATTTCATCGCATCAATTCTTCTCGGGCAATGCCGCCAATGCTGCGGACATGAGAAAAGGGCTGTCCCTGTAACGGGAACAGCCCTTCTCAGCGGCATCCATCGTATGCAATGCGATGCCTGTCCAGCTCGCTCCAGCGCCAGCCTTATCCGTATCAGGAAGCAAGCAGGCTATCGTATTCCGGCTGCTTCTTCTGCACATAGCCTGCAATGAATTCGCATTGCGGCACGAGCTTCTGATTATTGGCCTTGATCTGACCGAGCACCTGCTTTGCCAGCGCCGAGCCATAACCTTTGCCGGCGTGTTCCTTGCCGATTTCGGTATGCGTAACGGTGACCTTATCGCCGGCCACGCTGTAAGCGCAGTAGCCGACCACCGTGTCATCGGCAACGAGTTCGTAACGATTTTCAGCGCTATTGTTTTTCAAGACGGGATCAGACATGTTCGCTACTCCTTAAGTTATTTTTCGATACCCAACAATTCAACCTCAAAGGTCAAGGTGCTGTTGGGCGGTATTGTACCCGGTACGCCGCGCGCGCCGTAGGCCGTCTGCGGCGGGCAAGTCAGCTTGGCCTTGCCGCCCACCTTCATCTTCTGCACGCCTTCGGTCCAGCAGGAAATCACGCGCGACAGCGGAAAGGTGATCGCCTCATTGCGCTTGTAGGAACTGTCGAACTCAGTGCCATTCTGCAGCGTGCCGCGATAATGTACGCGCACCTTGTCGCTTGCCTTGGGAGATTCGCCCTGCCCTGCCTTCAGCGTTTCAACCACTACGCCCGAGGGCAGTTTTTCATTGGCGGCGGCGGGCATGGCAGATAAAGCCGCTCCCAGCGCAATCAGCGGTAAAACCAGTTTCATGATGCACCTTTCCAGTTGGGGTTCATTTCAGTTGGGTTCATTCAGGCGCAATGAAAGCTCATTCCGCATGCAAACAATCAGGGCGCCACTTCATTGCGCCTAACGCGGCCTGCCGAACACTTGCGTCCAGTAGATGCCCGTTTCGCTGTCGGCATCATACACATAAGCAGCGCCCATTTCAGTGAAGCTGCCATCCATGATATTGGCGCAGTGCCCGGGACTGGCCAGCCAGCCTTGTACCGTCATGCCGGCCGATCCATGACCGGCAGCGATGTTCTCGCCTATCCTGCGCCACCGGTACTGCTCTGCCTGCACACGATCCGCCAGTGTGCTTCCGTCCCTTCCTTCATGCGCAAAGTAGCTTTTGCTTGCCATGTCTGCGCTATGCTTGCGCGCCGCCTGCGCCAGCTTGTCGTTCCAGCGCAGCGGCGGCGCTGCATGAAAAAGTTTGTCGCCGCATTGCCTGGATTTTTCCCTCGCACGATTCACCTGCTCCAGCACCTGCTTGCCGGCGCTTTGCCAGTCTCCCAGGTCTTGAGCCAATAGCGGCCGGGCAAACACCAGCTGCCATTCCCGTCCCTGTTGCGAAATGCCGATCACGGAATAATCAGGATTCAACAACAAGCGGCAACTGTTCGCGACAGCAAAGCGGAAAGCTTCCTGCGCACTGGCCGGTCCGGACAGACTGATCGCTTCCGCACGCGCTGCGCGATACCCCGCCGCCTGCATCGCTTGCGGCAACTGGCCCGGCCCGGCTATGCGGAGTTCCGCCAGTGGCGCTTCCGGCGCCAGCGGCGGCAAGGGCGGAGATTTCTTTCCTTCACATGCCGGCGGATCGGCGCGGTAGGCATTGATCATCGCCAGCAGTTGTTCGGCTGATGCGGCACTCGCCCCTGTCGGCAACAGGCAGGCGAGCGCAATGAAGACAAGGAATTTCATCGCTGCGTTCTTTCGACCCATCTGAATACAGACCCTGCGCGCGAAGCTTGGTTCGCCCGCTGCGAGCGGGTCCACTGCGCAATAGGCTCAGCAGGGACTCAAGATCAGAAGCGGGATTGAATTTTTCCTGAGGCATAATTCAGCCTGAATTGTTTAATCAAAGTAAGCAAAGAAAATGGAGTAAGGCTTGGATAGTCTGACGCTCGCAGGCGGATTGGCAGGAGGCATAGGCCTGTTCCTGCTTGGCATGGGATTGATGACCGACGGTTTGAAACTGGCGGCGGGACCGGCGCTGGAACGCATACTGGCATCCTCCACCAAGACCCGCGTGCGCGGCCTGGCCTCCGGCATGCTGGTGACGGCTGTCGTGCAATCCTCCACCGCCGTCACCGTGGCGCTCATCGGTTTCGTCAATGCCGGCCTGCTGAACCTGTCGCAAGTAATGTGGGTGCTGTTCGGCTCGAATCTCGGCTCGACCATGACCGGCTGGCTGGTGGCGCTGGTCAGCCTCAAGTTCAAGATCGAAGCCTTCGCACTTCCCTTGATAGGCCTGGGCATGATCCTGCGCCTGACCGGCGACGGCAGCCGTCGCGGCGCAGCAGGCATGGCGCTCGCCGGCTTCGGCCTGCTGTTCCTGGGCATCGACATGCTGAAGGAAACCTTTTCCGGCTTGTCCACCGAGTTCAGCGTGCCGGAAGGCGACGGCGCCGGTTATATGCTGCTGCAGGTCGGAATCGGCATTCTGCTGACGACGCTGATGCAAAGTTCCGCGGCGACGCTGGCGGTTGCGATGACTGCCGCCCAGAGCGGCATGGTCAGCATAGAAGGCGCGGCGGCCATCACGATCGGCGCCAACGTCGGCACCACGTTGACCGCGCTGCTGGCCGCGCTGGGTGCTACACCCAATGCCAAGCGTTCGGCCGCCGCGCATATTCTGTTCAATGTGCTGACCGCCATCGTAGCCATTCTCATGCTGCCCTGGCTGCTGGGAATATTGTCGTGGCTGCAGGATGCGCTGAACCTGGATGAATCTCCCGCCGCCAAGCTGGCCCTGTTTCATACCATGTTCAATGTACTGGGCATCCTGCTGATGTGGCCGCTGACAGCCCGCCTGACCACCTTCCTGGAGACACGCTTCAAGAGTGCGGAAGATGACGAAGGACTGCCGCGTCACATTGACAAGACCGTGCAGGCAGTTCCCGCGCTTGCCCTGGAAGCATTGGGGCGTGAGGTGCGTCACATGGGCAACATTGCGATTGCCACTGTCAAGGCAGCTATCAGCGACGCGCGCGATCCCTCCATCGCACGCAACCGGATCATCGTGTCCCGGCTGGCCAAGGCGATTGCCGACTTCATCGTGCAGATGCATCGCACCGGCATGTCGGAGGACCATGCGGAAAAGCTGGCTCATATCCTGAGACAGGCCCGTTACTATGAAGCCGCTACCGAACTGGCGGTGGAAAGTGCAGCAGGCCGCAGCAATGCGTCGCGTGAACCGGCCGTGGACTTGCCGCAAGCCTTGCGGTTTTCAGCAGCGGCGAAAGTCCTGCTGAACTTGTGCGATGAAGCGGCCACGTCGGGAGAAACGCCTGGCCTGCACGAAGCGCAGCAGGAGGCGGAACAAGCCTACCAGGCCTTGAAAGCGCGCCTGTTGCATCTGGCGGTGGAAGGACAAGTCCCAGTGCCCGGCATGGACATGCAGTTGCGCAGCGCCAGCGTGCTGCGACGTGCGCTGGACCAGATCGGCAAGGCCTCGCTCATGCCTTCGCGGATACAGTCGTCCACCTGGCTGGCCTCGCAACCTGCCTAGTACCAATGCATGCAGGGCGCGCTGCTTGCCATGCTGCAAGCAGCGCTGCAATATGGCAAGCAACAGACAAGCAACTCATTCACAGGAGTCCGCACATCTCCTGCCTGCCTGTAAAAATATTTGCAGCGGCTTGATGCACGCATCTCCCTCATCGCATTCACCGTACTCATCGCCGCTCTCTCATTCGCTGTTGCAAGCCAGGATGAAACTCCTGCTGCAGTGAGCGATATCACACATCCTTTTCTCTTCAGCAGGCTCATCCCCGGCCGCATGATTCCTGGCATCCCGTCCCTACTTCGCGCCAGATCAATGTGACCCATATCAAATGGAAAAGTAACCAGGAACTTTTCATTGTCTATTGAAAGTGACTTCTTGATTAACTACGCCCACACTCAATGATGAATAACTTCTTGCGTTCAATGGCCGCCGGCACCCTGCTCGTCGCGCTGGCTGCCTGCGGCAGCAGCAGTGACAGCACTCCCAATACCGCCGCCCCCGACAATGGCAATGGCACCGGCGGCGACAATAGCAACCCCGTGCAAGTCGTCGAAGGCGCCACCATCCGTATCAACACCGCAGGCGGCGCGCCGGTCGTCAATACGGACGACTACCTCGACGCGACAGTCAGCGTGATTTCCGCCACTGGCGAAACGCTGCTGCAAGCGCCGACGCAGGTGCGCGGGCGCGGCAATACCACCTGGGATATGCCCAAGAAACCGTATCGTCTGAAACTGCGCGAGGCCTCGCCCATGCTGGGCATGCCGGCCGAACGCGACTGGAACCTGCTGGCCAATTACACCGACAAGACCCTGGTGCGCAACAAGCTTGCGATGAACCTGGGAGAAGACGTCGGGCTCACGTATTCGCCGCATTCCACTTTCGTCGAGCTCTACTTCAACGACGAATATCAGGGCGTCTACCAGATCTTCGAGCATGTTGAAACCGGCGCGAACCGGGTCAATGTGGAAAGCCTGGACCAGGATGAGGATACCGACCCGGCCACGATTACCGGCGGCTACCTGATGGAAGTCGATCATCGCCTGGACGAAGACGTATGCTGGGAAACCAACCTGCGCGTACCGTTGTGCTTCAAGGATCCGGAATATGAAGTCGAAGGCGTCAACGATCCTTCGCATCCTTCCTACACGCAGTTCAATTACATCACGACCTATCTGAATGAAGCGGAAGCCTCCCTGTCCGCCTCGGACAATAGCTACACGAATTATTTCGACGTGGATGCAGCGGTGAACTATTACCTGGTTCAGGAACTGTTGAAGAACAATGATGCGCAGATCAACGCCATCGGCGGCGAGCAATACACCAGCAGCGTGTTCCTGCACAAGCGTCGCGGCGGCAAGCTGAGCTTCGGTCCCTTGTGGGACTTCGATATTGCAGCCGGCAATATCAATTACAACGGCAACGAATCGCCCGAGGGCTGGTACATTCGCAATGGCATCTGGCACAGCCGCCTGTTCGCCAATACCGATTTCGGCGAACGCGTGTTCCAGAGGTGGTGCTCGCTCAAGCGCGACGGTACCATCGATGGTCTGGCCAATGAAGTGGATGCCATCGTCTCGCGCATAGACCGCAGTGCGATCGATGACAACTTCGAGCGCTGGGATATCCTGGGCACCCCCGTATGGCCGAACTACTTTGTCGGCGAAACCTATGAGGAAGAAGTCGACTATCTGAAAGACTGGGTCACCCGCCGGGCCGACTGGATGCATGGAGCCCTCACCAGCGAGTTTGGCGCCTGCCCGGCGACCTGATACTTGCCCTGGTACGTGCCCTGTCGCTTCCCTGCCCATGCCGGCACATGCTTAGTGTGCCGGCATGTTTTATCGTGTGCATGCGGCGGCCATCGAGCGCTGTTTCCTTGAGGGTTTGATGAACTTGGCCTGCACGGCGCAGTCGATATGCCTAACATCCGCGGCGGCAGGCGGTATGATGGGCTTACTTGTTGACCGCCTCAACTCAACCGACAGGAGAAAACATGCCACATAAAATTTTCGCAAAACCGCTTTCCCGCCTTGCTATCGCCGTACTGTTAGCCGTTCCCGCAAGCGCCGCGCTGGCCGATGACCTGGAAGGAAAAATAGAGAGCATCGATGCCAAGACGCGCAGCTTTGTGGTGAAGGGGGAAGCTTATTACGTGGACGACAAAACGGATTACGACGACGAATACACCCGCTTTGAAGATGTGAAGGTAGGCGATCTGGTGGAAATCGACTATCGCGACGACAATGGCCGCAAGCTGATCACCGAAATAGAAAAGGAAAATTAAGCTGGAAAAACAAGCTGACCTGGCGCTTGCAACGAGCGCCGGGAATCAGCTGCTTCAGTTTTATTCAGTTGCGCAGAAATTGCGCGAGCGCATCCTTGCCGGCTGAAATCGTCAGGAATTCCAGGCCGGAACGGAAATCTTCTTCACGCGTGAAAAAGCAATACACCATGCGCACGGTAGCGGCCACCGCATTGCCATCTTCCAGCGCAAAAGTGATATGCGCTTCCTTGCCGACCGCAAGCAGGCGGTCGGAACGCAAGGACAAGCCGCCCAGGGAAAGATCGACCGTGCGTATTGCAGACAAGTGACCATCAATCGTGATGGCACCCACCAGCTCCGCGGCTTTACGATCGCTGCGACGCTGCTCGCGCTGCGGCGCTTCCTTTTTTTCCTGGGGGGAAAACAATTCTTCAAAGCTTTGGAGATCTTCCAATTTCAGTTGGCTGGCCAAGATGGGTACTCCCTGCAAGATGAAGAAAAGTATTTCCGAGGATCAACATTATGCCTTCAAATTAATCCCTATTGTCGCGAACCTCTACCCAATTTCACACAATATCCACGGTTTACCCGTGTAACCATGCCAAAAATACAAATGGCAGGTTTCCAACCTGCCATCTTTTTTAAAATTAAGCAGCGCGATCAGCGCCCGCCGCCTGGCTGGACTTGAATGGCGGGCGGTTGCGCCCTCAAGGCGTTGGCATTTGCCGCCGATTCGCGTTTCAGCTCTCCAACCCGCCGCTCGATAGCTGCCTGATTGATGCCCGGGATGACCGGCGCTTCTGCCTGGCAGCTATTCATCAATTCGTCGCTTTCGCTATCGCTCAGCAAGTCGGTCAGCGGATCGCTGCCTTGGGCGACCAGCGTCAGCGAACTTACCAGTTGCCCCATCGAAGCCGACACGCGGGCATAAGAAATTTCCAGGTCATGGATGGCATTGGCATAGGCGCGGCGCGCCTGGAACAATTCATTTTCCGTGTCCAGCAGATCGAGCAGGCTGCGCTGGCCGATATCGAATTGCAGACGATAAGCGTCGCGCGCTTTTTCGGTGGAAAGCTGATGCTGGTCCAGGTACTGGATTTGCGAATTCAGTTTCTGCGTATCGTTAAAGGCAATCAGCAGGGTCTGGCGCAAATCACGGCAGCTTTTTTCCAGCATGTCCTGCGCGGCATTCAACTGGCTTGCAAACTGGCGCGCCCTGGCCATGTCCGTGCCGCCGCTATACAGATTCCAGTTCAGGACCAGGCCGATGCTGTTGGTCGTATCCCTGCCGGCAATCCCATCCAGATTGCGGCCGGTGGAACTGCGCGCCTGCAAATCCAGGCGCGGCATGAAATCCGCATCCCTTGCCGTCGCCGCGCTGCGCGCCGCCCTGACATTCTGCAAGGCTGCCCACAATGCCGGATTGCGGCGCACCGCCTTGTCCAGTGCGGCCTTGGCATCAGCGGGCAGCGTGCCGGACAAGTCGGGACGCATGCCGATATCCGCCGCCGGCGCTTTACCGGTCAGGCGAATGAAACGCGTGGTCACGTCGTGGAGATTGGAGACTTCGGTCAGCAGATTGGCTTCGGCCAGCGCCATGCGGCCAGAGGAGGTTTCCAGGTCGACCCGGCGCGCCACGCCGGCTTGCACCTTATCCTGGATCAGATCGAAGATGGCACGGTGACGGGCGAAGTTTTCTTCCGCCAACTGGACCAGTTCGCGGTAACGCGCCACATCCGAATACGTCCGCACGACTTCCAGCGTGATGTTTTCCGAAATATCGTGCAGCTCGAAAAAGCGCACCAGCGCTGCGTGATCCAGCCGCGATACTTCATGGCGCGTGGCGAATCCATCGAACAGCATCTGGGTCAGCGTCAGGGTCGCCTGATTGACGTTGTAACGGTTTTCAGTGCCAAGGCGACGCCGCTCCTCCCTCAGGGTATTCGCGGAGACATCGAGACGAGGATAAAAACCGCCGGCTGCCGCGGCGCGTTCTTCCCTGGCAGCCTGCCAGAGATTAAAGCGAGCCTGTACTTCAGGATTGGTCAGCAAGGTTTGCTGCGTTACTTCCCGAAACGATTCGCCTTGATTACTTGATGCGCCTTGAGCGAATGCAATCGCAGGAAACAAGCCAAGAATTAAGAGCCGCCATTGCTTTTTCTGCATGGAAAGTATCCTGATGTAGACAGGTTTAATTACTATTTGTTACAAATTTTGTAAGCGTAAGAAAGTATACCGTACAGGGTAATTTTTCTGTCACGGATTTTTCGCAAAAGGAACAAAAGTGATAAATAAAAGAAACACTTAGGAGGGGAAAGGCTTACTTTGCAGGTGGTATTATTGCCGCGAAACAACTTTATAAGCACTGTCCTTGCTTTCTCCTGCGCACTGGCTGAAAACTCTGCTTGCCCTGCTGCTTATTTTTTTAGCAGCAGGCCTGTCGACACTCGGCAGTACCAGCCTGGCATTTGACACTACCCACATACAGGCAGCCTATCTTCGTTACCGCTCCGACGATCTGCGCCCGCTGCGCGCATGGGAAGACATGCTGCAGCAAAGCAGACTGTTATCGGTCAGCGAACAGCTAAGACAGGTGAATGAATTCTTCAACCGCCGGATTCATTTTGGCGAAGATCAGCTTATCTGGGGCCAGAGCGATTACTGGGCGACACCCGTCGAAACCTTGGCCAAAGGTGCGGGCGATTGCGAAGACTTCGTCATTGCAAAATATTTTTCATTGCTGGCCCTGGGCATACCCGCTGAACAGATGCGCCTCATCTACGTGAAGGCACGCATAGGCGGCCCGTCGAGCAAGATCGTGCAAGCACACATGGTACTGGCCTACTACCCGACGCCGGAAGCCGAGCCGCAGGTACTGGACAACCTGATCACCGACATCCGGCCTGCCTCGCGCCGGCCCGATCTGCAACCTGTTTTCAGCTTCAACAGCAATGGCATCTATCCCGGTGCCAGCGGTAATGCGGCTGCCGGACCGGGCGGAACCAGCCGCCTTTCAAAATGGCAGGATTTGCTTCAGCGCGTGCGCAATGATGGTTTCAAGTAAGGCTAAGATTATTTCATGAGGACCTCTATGTCTTTATACCGACAACTCTGGCTGGCAATCATGCTGACCACCGGACTGGCCGTCATCGGCAGTCTGCTGGCATCGACGCTGAGCAGCCGATCCTATTTGAATGAGCAGCTGCATCAGAAGAATGCAGACAATGCGACGGCGCTTGCGCTGAACCTGAACCGCGCCGGCGTGGACGCCATGGAAATGGAACTGACCGTGGCGGCGATGTTCGACACCGGCCACTACGAGCTGATTCGCATCACCGACCCCGGCGGCCAAACCCTGGTCGAGCGCGTCACGTCGCATCCCCAGCAGACAGTGCCGGCCTGGTTCATGCGCCTGCTGCCGATCTCCTCGCCGCCGGGCGAAGCACTGATCAGCGATGGCTGGCGCCAGGTCGGCAAGGTAGCGCTGATCAGCCATAGCCGCTTTGCCTATGCCGCGCTGTGGCAATCCACGCTGCTGCTGATTCTCACGCTGACCCTGGCCGGCCTCTTCGGCGGCTGGCTGGGCACGCGGGTGCTGCGCCGCCTCAAGCGCCCGCTCGATAGCGTCACGCAACAGGCCAAGGCCATCACCGAGCGCCGCTTCGTCACCTCGCCCGAACCCAGCGTGCCGGAGCTGCGCCAGTTGTCGGCGGCGATGAATTTTGCCGTTACGCGCCTGAAGGCCATGTTCGAAGAGGAAGCGGCACGACTGGAAAACGTACGCCAGGAAGCCAATCACGATCCGGTGACAGGGCTGATCAACCGCCGTCATTTCATGGCCGGCCTGGGCAGCCTGCTTGCCAGCCCGGAAGCGCCGAGCGGGACGCTGCTGATCTTCCGCCTCGACGGGCTGGGCGAAATGAACCAGTCACTGGGGCATCACCATACAGACCAGATGCTGCATGCCGTCGGCCAGGCCCTGCAACGCTACAAGCATGTCAGCCCGGATGCGATTGCCGCGCGTCTCAATGGCCGCGACCTTGCGTTGCTGCTGCCGGGCGAAGTCATGCTGTACATCGATGCGCAGCGCATTCTCAAGGAGATCAATGCACAGATACATGCCTATACCAAGGAAGTGCCGGTCTATCTCGGATTCGGCGAATATCGGCAAGGCATGAAATTGAGCCAGGTATTGGCTGAGGTCGACAATGCGCTGGCCCAGGCCGAGCTTGCTCCTCATCGTGTTGCCAGTGCCAGCCAAACCACTGCGGAATTTACGCGCGGCGAAGCGCAGTGGGCAATTTCATTGCGCCGCGCGCTGGATCAGGGCTGGACCAGGTTGGCCTCATTCCCGGTTGCGGATTTTTCCGGCAATGTGCTGCACCGCGAATGTCCGCTACGCCTGCGTCTAGACGAACAGGGAGAATGGCGCGCCGCCGGTGAATTCCTGCCCATGGCGGAACGGCTGGAGACCACCGCCGATATCGACCTGGTTGCGGTCAGGCTGGCACTGGAAGAGTTGGACGGCAATACCGGACTGGTCGGCATTGCCGTCAATCTGTCGGGAAGCTCGCTTGCCAAGCCCGGCTTCAAAATCAATCTGATGGCCCTGCTGGACGACTATCACCACTGCGCTCCCCGCCTGTGGCTGGAAATACCGGAAGGCCGCGCGCTGAACCACCTGGGCGAATTTGCGGATTTCTGCATAGACATCAAGATCAAGGGCTGTCGCATAGGCTTGGAACACTGCGGCAACCAGTCCGGCCAGTTGGGACGCTTCCACGGCCTGCCGCTGGATTACCTGAAGATCGATGCCAGCTTCATACGCGATATCGAACAGCATGAAGGTAATCAGGCTTTCCTCAAGGGTCTGACGACGATAGCGCATGGGATTGGGTTGCTGGTGATTGCGGAAGGCGTAACCAGCGAGGCGGAACTACAGACACTGGCCGAGCTGAATTTCGATGGCGCGACGGGACCGGCGGTCAGGGAATAGGCAGACCGACATCCTGCCTGCCCGATCATTGGGCAGGCAGCCTCCTTGATGTCCTGCCGCGCAGGGCTGACTATCATGCGGGCGTCGTCAGCCTCGCATCTCTCATAAAAAAACGGCCAGGCTTGCAGGCCTGGCCGTTTCCTTCATTCCTTCACTCACTTCTTCAATGCTTTGGTGACAGCAGTTTTTGCATCCCGCGTAAAGCGGGAGAGCCTTGCCAACTGCCTGCCTCTCCCGTTCGCCTGCCTTACTAATCGACGATCAGCTTGTTATTCTGCAGCAGCTGCTGAATGATCGCCTGGTCGCTGCTGCCAAGGTTCGACAGCTGCACATTGTCCAGGATGATCTTCTGATCGACGGCTCCCTCGCTGAACACCCCGTTGGCAAAGCCACCGTTGCTGCTGATATGCACAGTCATCGAGCTGCCGGTTTGCTCGAAATGCAGGTAGTTCAGCAGGTTGCCCGCAGTGCCGCTGGCTCCCTTTACCTCGCCGACCAGCAAATCGCGCAGATCCAGTCGATCGCCTTCGCCGGTGGCGAAATAAGGTGCCAGGCTGAAGTCGCCGATGGTATCGATTGCCGGCTTGGCAGTTGTGCCCTGGTCACCGAGATGCCACACGAAGGTATCCGCCCCCATTCCACCCAGCAGGATATCGTTGCCCGCCCCACCGCTCAGGGTATCGCTGCCGCCCTGACCAAACAGGATGTCGTCACCGGTGCCGCCAGACAGCGTATCGTTGCCGCCGCGTGCATCATTAGCGACATTGAACTGGTTCGGGTTGGCGCGGATATAGTCGTACAGATCCTGGCCATCAGGCACGATACCGTTCTTCAGCTGGAGGAACAGCTTGAGTGCATTGAGGCCCGCTCCCGAATCCAGGGTCGCCGGCTTGGCAGGATTGCCATCCACGCCCCAGGGCAGCGCATCGGTATTGACGACATCGCCGAAGATGATGTCATCGCCCGCGCCGCCACTGACGATATCGTCACCCACAGGCACCAGATCCAGAACAGAAGACCCGCCTTCCAGCGCAACCTGTAGCTGGCTGCCATTGGTGACGATGTCGACATTGCCCACGGGGCCGGTTACGGTATTCACCGGAACCAATCCGATATCATCGATCAGTGCGGCGGCTCTAATATTCCCCGGAGAGTTATCGGTGACAGTGAATACGTACCGGTAGTCGCCAGGTCCCACGTAATCTGTCGCGATGTTATTTTCACTACTACCATTTGTGCGGGAGCCAGAAGAGACCGTTGTCCACACCTCTGTGCCATTCACCAAGGTTCTCTGCTCCAGTCTCCACTCAAACTGGTCATTATTATTGCTCCAGTTCTCAGACGAAAAATCAAAGCGGAAATAAGCCAAGGCTTGGGAGACCACGAAAGTTTGGCTGGCAATAGAAATGGCACCTGCAGCATTACTGTCACGTATCTCCAATTGTCGATTAAAAAAACCGTACCAAGGAAGCGATATGTCGCCATGACCAGACTGAATCCAGTCATTAAGATCAGATAAGCTGCTGAATCGGTTCAAGTACTGCTCTGTACCATCAAGCATAACAGTGCCATTCCCAGCCCTGCTGGTGTTATCAAAGAACTTGAGGTAACTTTCATTGACTCCGGTTCCGATACCGATCGCATTTACTGTACTGATACTGCTTAGCTCTTCAAAGGCGGTAACCGACTCCCTTAAGGTTTCATACGTCGTCGTATTCCCAGTACCAGCCTGATTACTACCATTCAAGTAGAAAGTCGGATCACCATCAGTCAGGAAGAAAGTCAGGTTATCGTATCCAGTTTTTGGCTGGCCATTGAACCACGAAAAGGTCGTGTTGAAGGCCGCTTCGTAATTGGTACCGCCAGTTGCGCCCAATGCATTAATGGCGCTGATCAGGCTTGCAACATTGGCGTCACTTAAATCAGGAATACTCGCCTTTATACTGGTATTCGCCGCATCGGAGAAAGGAATTAGCGCAATATTCACCGTACCCGTATGGTCCTTCAACTGGCTCACCAGATTCTTCAGCGCATCCTTCACTAAGCCTACTCGGTTCGCTTGCTCCATGCTTCCCGACATGTCGACAACCAGCGCAATATTGTAATTGGTCGCCGGTTGTACAGTCTTCAGCGTACCGCCCACATCGCCGAGCACCACATCATTGCCATCGCTGCCAATGATGGTATTGCTGCCGTTATCGGCGTTGCTGGCGCCACTGCCGCCGCCTACCATGAAGCTGCCGCCGCCTTGTACGACTTTCACGGTAACGGTCGCAGTGTCGAATCCTTGGTTGCCATCGGTAACAGTGTAGGTAAAGCTCGCATCGCCATAAAAACCTGCCTTCGGCATAAACACGATCTGGCCGTTCATCAGCGCCACCGAACCATTGACGGCACCCTGCACGCTATGAATACTCAAGGCATCGCCTGCATCGGGATCGGTATCGTTGCCCAGCAGGGTGGCCGGATCTATCGTCAGTGCCTGCCCTGAAGTGCCAACCAAATCGGCATTCGCCGGGAAGTGATGCAGCGCATTACCGCCCACCACTTCGAACGGCGCGCCGTTCTGGCTCAATTCCACTTTCAGTTGAGCACCGCCGCCCTGATCCCAGTAAATGATCTCGATCTGCTGCGGGCCCGGATTCGTCACATTAAAGGTGATGCCTTCACGCGCCGTAGCGCTCTGGTTGCCGTTGAAGCTTGCCACCAGTTCGCCATTGATGCGAACGCTGTACCCGTCATCGGCCGTGACGCGGAACTTGTGCGTGCCGGCCGCCAGGTTGACATATCCGCTGAGCTTGATGATCGCATCGGAAGTATTTCCCGGATCGGTCGAGAGCGTAGCGGCATCCGCACCCAGGAAATTCTGCAGCGTGGTTCCCATGCCAAGACCGGTCGACGCGGCGGTGGAATAGTTGAGCGTCTTGCCCATGAACGTCGCATCGGCAGTGCGGCCCTCAATGAAATTCCTGACCTGCGTCAGGTTAGTCAGATTAGGACCGTTACTCCCTTCGCTATAACCGAAATACTGCGCAAACAAGCCTTGCACCGGCGCATAGCTGTCGTTGACGGCATCGGGAGCGTCATTGACGGGCGTGACATTGAAGGTGATCGTGTTAGGTGTCTGGTCCAGATTGACACCGCCATTCGCCGTCCCGCCATTGTCCTCCACCTGGAAGCTGAAGCTGGCATAGCCATTGCCGTTGGCATTGGCAGCCGGCTTGAATTCCAGCTGATTACCATCGAGCTGTGCTTTCGTGATGAACTGTCCTGCCGTCACCGCGACGCCATTCAAGGTCAGCGTGCCTGCCATAGGCAGCGTCGTGATCTTCACCCGGCTGAAGCTGTTGCCATCGACATCGCTGAATCCGAAATCAGCTGCCTTGAGTACGCGCGACGTATCCTCGGCGATGGTCATGGTCGCGTTTGCTCCGGACGGTGCATCATTGACCGCCGTAACAGCGACCGTGGTCACTGCAACATTACTGTTGGTCTGCCCATCATTCACGGTGATCTCGATAGCACGAGGCGTGGTCGATGGGTTCTCGGAGCTGCTGCTGTAGCGGACAGCGGCAAGCGCCGCCTTGTAGTCCGCCAGGCTGGCGCTGCCGGTCAGCGTGAGCGTCCCGGTTGCTGCGTTATAGGCGCTGGCCGTTATGCCTGCGGGCAGGATGCCGGACACGGACAGAATGTCTCCAGCCTGCACGTTGGCGATCCTCACCGTAGCATGGGCCAGTGTCGTCGAGTCAACGTCGGTGATCGACAGGTCGTTGTCCACGATGGCGATGCCGGCTGCATTCTCCACGTAGCTGGTGGCATAGCCGGTACCGCTTGCTCCCGAGGAGTTGTTGGCGTCGAGATCGATCACCGGCGCCTGGTCATTGTCCAGGATGATACCCACACCCTGCTGATCGGCGACCTGCGCATTCTGCGCATTCGAGAGGTTGACGTAGAACTGCTCGATACCTTCGGAAAGCGCGTCATCAGTGATGTTCACCGTGATTGTCTTGCTGGTCTCGCCGGGAGCGAAAGTCAGCGTGCCGGATGTAGCTGTGTAATCGCTACCAGCAATAGCCGTGCCATTCTGTGTCGCATAGTTGACCGTGACCGGCTTGCCGGACACAGCATTCAAAGTAACGGTAAAGGTCGCCGTACCGGCACTCTCGTTCACCGTCGCGTCGCTGATCACAAGCGACGGCTGATTATCGTTGTCCTGGATCGTGCCCACACCCTCGCCGTCGGCTATCGTGGCGAACTGCGGGTTGGACAGATTGACCTTAAACGTCTCGGCTGGGCTGCCTTCGTAGAGCACATCATCCACAATTGGAACCCTGATCGTCTGCGTAAGCGACTGGCCGGGCACGAAGACTACTGTGCCAGAAGTAGCCGTGTAATCGCTGCCAGCCATGGCTGTGCCATTGGCGGTGGCGTAATCCACTGTTACGGTACGACCAGAAGGTGCGTTGAGCGTGATGATGAAGGTAGCAAAGCCCGCAGATTCGTTGACGGTGACGTCGCCGATCGAAACGCTGGGCATGGCATCATCGTCGATGATCGTGCCGATGGCGGTCTTGCCACCGACGGTCAGCTGCACAGTCTCATCGTGTTCATCCAGGCTATCCTGCGTGGCGAAGACGAGGACCTGGAAGCTGGAGACATTCGCCGGCACCAAGAGCTTGCCATTCACCAACTGCACGTTATTAGTGAAGCTGACAGCGCCAAAGTCGTTCTGGCCCGCGGTCAGGCCAATGAGCGAGAACGAGTGCTCCGTTGGTGCGCCAGCTGCCTGCGACAGAGTCACGGTGAACGATAGGTTCTGGCCCTCGGTAGCGCTGGCAGCGGCAACACTGGAGATGGTAGGCGCTGCGTCGTTATCAATAATGCTGCCTATGGCCTCACTCACGCCAATGCTTGCGTTAGTGGCACCGTTCAGGACGATCTTGAAGGTCTCCGGGCTCGCGCCTTCGAACAGCGTGTCATCCGTGATGTTGACCGTGATTGTCTTGCTGGTCTCACCAGGCGCGAAAGTCAGCGTGCCGGATGCAGCCGTGTAATCACTGCCAGCGGTAGCCGTGCCATTCTGCGTTGCATAGCCCACCGTCACTGCCTTGCCCGACGGCGAGCTCAGGCTGACGGTAAAGATCGCCTGACCGCTACTTTCATTCACGCTTACGTTTCCGATGGAAATCGAAGGTGGATTGTCATCGTCGACGATGGTGCCAATGCCAGTCTTGTCGCCGATCGTGACCTGCAACGTCTCGTTGTTCTCGTGCACCGTGTCCTGCTGACCAGCCAGCGTCATCGTGAAGTCGGCCACATACGGCGGAACGATGAGTACGCCGTTGGACAAGGTCACGCCATTGCTGAAGCTGATCGCGCCGTAATCGGTACTTGAGGCCGTGATGTTCGTCAGCGAGAAATTGAAGTGAGAAGGTTCGGTGGACGGATGGTTCAGCGTCACATTGAATACCAGCGGCGAGCCTTCTGCGGCCGACGGGCTGTTTATGCTCGCGATCACGGGAGGCAACTCATTCTCGACAATACTTACCGTAATGTCAGTGATCGGCACATTGACGTTCTGCGCATTCGACAGGTATACCTTGAACGTCTCGGGCGTGGCGCCCTCATAGATGAAGTCATCCGTGATCGACACCGTGAAGCTATGCGACGTCATGCCTGGCGAGAAGTGCAGCGTACCACTGGTAGCCGCATAGTCCTGGCCGGCGATGGCGGTGCCATCGGAAGTGCTGTAGTTCACCGACATGTTCTGGCCTGCAGGAGCGCTCAGGGCGACCGTGATAGTGACAGTGCCGGCGTTTTCGTTGACCGACACATCCGAGACTGTCAGGGTAGGTGCAGCATCGTTGTCGATGATGGTTGCGGTACCTGTCGCAATGCTGTTCGTGGTCAGACCGCCCGTGACGGTTGCTTCCAACTGGAACGTCTCATTGGCCTCGTTGAGGGCATCGTTCACCACGGCGGTCCGTGCCAGGATTCTGGTCGTCCCCGCGGCGATGACGGCGCTGCTGGCGTTCTGCCATGTCTGGCCGCCGTCCGTCGACACTTGCAAATTCGGACCGTAGTCGACGCCAGAGCCTTTTGCCGTACCGTCTTTCAGGGTCAGCGACAGCGCGGTGTCCTGCTGTGTCGCGTTACTGAGGCTTATCGTGAACACCGCATGGCCATCAGCTTCCGACACGGAGACCGGATCAATGGAGAGCGTCGGCGTGGGCGTCACGCCTATCGTAATCGTATCGGTATCCGTCAGCGCGCCATCCGTGGTGGACACGATGACGGTCGCAGCGCCATTGAAATTGGACGCGGGCGTGAAGGTCAGCCCCTCAAGAGCGGCATTGACCTGGGCAGGTGTGCCAGTGATCGTCACCGTGCCCGTCCCATTGCTCCCGATAGCCGCGCCACCGATAATTTCCATCGCAGTGATGCTGCCGGTAACCACGGATACGGTAGTTGTGACCGTCCCGCTGTCCACGTCGGCGACGCTGATGGCATTGCCCCCAGTGGCAGAGAAGGTAAGCGAGGTGGACTGATCAATGGATTGGGAGACGGGAACGGTGTTCACCGGCGCATCGTTCACCGGCGTGATAT